>NZ_FR898037.1:3524-29929 GCF_000437175.1 Ruminococcus sp. CAG:330
ACCAGCTTGGTCTGTTCCGGAAACGCCGTATCTTCCCCGCCGTTCCAGCGGTTACAAATGACAGCATTCCATTCGCCGTCCGGCAGTTTCTCCAGCGTCGTGCCCACGCAAAAGCGCAGGTTGCCGAACTGGATTTGCAGCACATCATCCGACAGCGTGACGGTATACAGCGGATCTGTGATCTGCACGAGGTCGGTCTGGTAGATCTCTGCACCCATGAGGAAAACCGGTTCCGGCAGCCAGCAGTCCGACGGCACAGCCGCCTCCTCCGCCGAAACCAGCGGCATGGTCTGAGGGTAGCAGACACGCATCTGGTCGGCATTTTTGGTCAGGCACAGTGTGCTGAGTGTCCGGATGCCCTCCGATTGCAGCCACGCTTTCACATATTTCGGGTTGCGGTATCCGCCTGTCAGATCGATGACATCGGTTCGCCCTTGGTAAGCGATCACCACGACGGCGTCTTTTTTCTGCCCCAGCACCGTCACTCGAAAGACACTGCGCTCGCCCATCTGATAGGCGGTCTGTCCGGCATACAGCAGGACAATGGAAATTGCCAGCGCTGCGGCGGTGGTGCGCTGCCGTTTTTTCAGAAAGGCCACCAGCACCGCAAATCCTATAAGCAGGCACACCAGCAGCGGCAGCAGCTTCCACCCTGTGGGAAACATCGCCGGAACCAGCCGCTGTAATCCGTAGGAAAACAGAAGCAAAATCCGGTACATCAGACGCAGCAGCACCGCAGCCGGTTTCAGCACAAGCCCGACGCCGCCTGTGAGAAATACGATCACGGCAATCAGCAGCATCCCCGTGCAAATTGGCACAAGAAGCAGGTTGGCAATGGGCGAGATAACGGAAATCTCCCGAAAGTACAGCAGCGTCACCGGAAAAATCGCCAGCGAAACGCAGCACAGCGATACCAGATTCTGAAGCAGTTTTGTGCCGAAATGCGTGCTGGAGATTTTCGCCGTCATCCACGGAGCAAACACCCCGATGCCGAATGTTCCTGCCATGGACAGCAGAAACGAGGCATCCCCCATGAGATAGGGATTGCCCAGCGTCAGCACGACACCGGCAATGCACAGGGAGTTGAGGGTATCCGCCCGACGGTACACCAGCGGTGCGCTCTGCACCAGCAGGAACATCAGTCCCGCACGCAAAATAGAAACCGGTGTATCTACCATGAGCGCATAGGCGGCCGTCCACAGCGCCGTGCTGCAAAACTGCGGCCAGCGCCGCAGGTGTAGCCGTCTGCCGATCCACTGCCAGACCGATAGGAACAGCACCAGATGTAGTCCGGAGACTGACACCACATGGCTGATGCCGTGGTGGGCAAACAGGTTCTTGGTTTCGTCCGGCAGCGTGGAACGTGTCCCTAGAAGCATGGCGCTCACCAGACCGCCCGCCTCTGTTCCGGCAAACATGCGGATGCGCAGAGAGATGCGCTCCCGGTATGCATGCAGCCACCGCACCAGTTTTCCGTGATCGGTAGGTGTCAGCCGCACACTGGCATCGCTGTCCGCCTGTAGGAAGATTCCCTTGCTTCGGTAATAGGATGCTCCGTTCCAAAGATAGGAATCCTCCGGCACAGAAAACGGACCGGCAATTTTCAACGTATCCCCATACTGTGCGCCGAGGTCATCGGTATAGACCAGAACTTTGGCACGGGTACCATCTGCAAACGCCCCTTTCACCTGATATTGCGCCCGATCTCCATCGTACTCCGTCACCTGCGTGACACTGCCGGAAAATGTCGTGATCTTGCCGTCATACTCCATCACCGGCTGACAGACCAGCACCGTGTAGAGCAAAACTGCCCCCACTGCCAGTCCCATCGCACCGCCGGCGCAGAGTGCCTCCTTTGCAGGAATCTGCCGAAATAGACGGAATGCTCCCAGCAGCATCCAAGCTGCCGGAAGCAGACACATCACGACGGAAAGCTGGCAGGACACTGCGAGGAAGAGTCCCAGCAGCCATGGAATCCCAATCCACACCATTTTCCGTTTCATATGCACCGCCGATTCTCAGTCTTTGAAAAACAACGGAAGCTTTTCCAGATAAATCAGGTCATCCCGTGAAGCCGCATCGCCCTCTGCCAGCGGTGCGGCATTTCCAGCCACCGTTCCGCCGGCGGACTGCACCAGCTGATGCAGTGCCCGCAGGGAATCCCCTGTGCTGACCACGTCATCTACCACCAGAATCCGCTTTCCACGCATCCAGGCAGCCTTGTCGCCGTCCAGATAGAGCGTCTGCACTGCTGCCGTGGTGATGGACTTTACCTGAACCGACAGGACATCGGTCATATAGCCCTTGACGGACTTTCTCGCCACGATATACGGCACACCCAGCTGACGGGACATCTCATAGGCAAGGGGAATGCCCTTGCTCTCAGCGGTCAGGATATAGTCGCACGCCGGCACACGAGCTGCCAGCTCTTTTGCACACGCCTCCGTCAGTTCCACATCGGAGAACAGAATGAACGCTGCAATGTCCAGCTTGTCGCTGATGGAACAGATTTTCAGCTCCCGTGTCAGTCCGGCAATGTGCAAAGTATAGTATGCTGCCATGTGTGCCCCCTTATTCTTCCACCGGCTGGACGGCATCTGCGCCCCAGCCCATCTTCACGCCTGCCAGCATATGGAAGTGCAGGTGGAACACCGTCTGACCTGCGTTTTCACCGCAGTTGGTGACGATGCGGTAGCCATCTGTCAGCCCCTGATCTGCAGCGATCTTGGCAGCTACCTCATAGATGTGTGCCACCACTGCCGAATTTTCCGGCGTGATCTTGGCAGCGCAGCAGATGTGCTGCTTCGGGATCAGCAGGTAGTGAACGGGAGTAATGGGATTGATGTCCTTGAATACGTAGACGGTATCGTCCTCGTAGACTTTAGTGCTGGGAATTTCTCCCGCAATGATTTTACAAAACAGGCAGTCTTCCATGCGGATTAGTCCTCCTTCACAAATTCTGCGGCAATGGCATCCAGTGCCAGCAGCGCTTCATCGACCATATAAGTTTTGCCAACGCCGGCCATTGCGCTGTCCGGCTTTCCGCCGCCCTTACCGCCGGTGATAGCAGCCACTCTCTGTACGATCTTTCCGGCGTGTGCGCCCTTCTGCCGGGCAGCTTCGGAGCATGCGCAGACCAGATTGCCCTTTTCGCCGCTGACGCTTGCCAGAACAGCGATAACCGGTTCCTTCATATCCTTGATGGTATCGCCCATCTTCCGCAGAACTTGCGGAGTCGTGCCGTTGAGCATTGCCGATACGACCTTGACGCCGGAAATCTCCTTGGCGTTGTCGAAGATGACAGCCATCTTGGCATCGGAGATCTTCTGGTTCAGTGCCTCGATCTGGCGATCCTTTTCCTTGCACTCTGCCATCAGGGATGCACAGTGTGCTGCCAGATCATTGGTGCTGCTCAGCTTCATTGCCTTGGCAGCAGATGCCATGGTTTCCTCATAGGATGCCAGCAGTTCCAGAACGCCGGTGCCGGTTACCGCCTCGATACGGCGCACGCCGGAAGCCACCGAGCTCTCCGACAGAATCCGGAACAGTCCCAGCTTTGCGGTGTTGTCCACATGGGTACCGCCGCAGAACTCAACGGAGTAATCGCCCACGCTGACAACCCGAACGATATCGCCGTACTTCTCGCCGAACAGTGCCATTGCGCCCAGCTTCTTTGCCTCTGCGATAGGCAGTTCCTTGGTAACGACCGGAATCGCCTCCAGAATCTTCTCGTTGACCAGTGCTTCTACCTGCTTGATCTCCTCAGCAGTCAGTGCGGAGAAGTGGGAGAAGTCGAACCGGCAGCGTGTATCGGTGACCAGCTGGCCAGCCTGATGAACATGGTCGCCCAGAACAGTGCGCAGTGCAGCCTGCAGCAGGTGCGCTGCGGTATGGTTGCGCATGGTCTTGCGGCGCTTTTCGGCGTCGATCTTTGCAGAGACGCTCTCGCCGACCCGAATCTCGCCCTCTTCTACCATACCAAAGTGCAGGAAATGGCCGTCCTCTGTCTTGCTGGTGGTTTCCACGGAGAATGTGCTCTCCGGTGTTGCAATAACGCCGGAATCGCCGATCTGTCCGCCGCTCTCTGCGTAGAACGGGGTGCGATCCAGAACCACCACTGCGGTTTCGCCCTCAGCAACTGCATCCACTGCTTCGCCGTCACGGAATACGGCAATGACCTTTGCTTCCTCTGCCTCGCTGGTATAGCCGGTGAAAACAGTCTTGGGCGCATCGATCTTCACGCTGTTGTCTGCCCAGGAAGAGCCTGCCTTATTCTGATAGTCCTGACGTGCTCTGGTACGCTGTTCCTCTACCAGTGCAGCAAAACGGTCACGATCGACAGAAACGTCCTGTTCTGCGGCGATTTCCTCGGTCAGGTCAATGGGGAATCCGTAAGTATCGCTGAGCTTGAACGCATCCTCGCCGGAGATCACGGTCTTGCCTGCTTCCTTGAGCTGTGTCAAAATGCCGGACAGCAGGTCGAAGCCCTTGTCCACAGTCTTGGCAAAGGTCTTTTCCTCCTCCTCTACGATCTTGCGGATGTATGCCTTTTTCTCCTCCAGTTCCGGATAAGCAGAGGCATTCTCGTGGATGACTGTTTCTACCACTTCGTACAGGAACGGCTTCTTGATGCCGATGAGTCTGCCGTATCTTGCGGCACGGCGGAGCAGACGGCGGAGCACATAGCCACGGCCGGCATTGGACGGCATAACGCCATCGCCGATCATGAATGTGGTGCTGCGGATGTGGTCAGTGATGACACGGAGTGCCACATCAGTCTTGTCATCCTCGTTATAAGTCACACCGGCGATCCGGCAGACGTGCTTCATAATATTCTGAACGGTGTCGACCTCGAACAGGTTGTCCACGCCCTGCATGACACATGCCAGACGTTCCAGACCCATGCCGGTGTCGATGTTCTTGTGTTCCATTTCAGTGTAGTGGCCGTTGCCGTCGCTGTCGAACTGGCTGAATACCAGATTCCATACCTCAACATAACGGTCGCAGTCGCAGCCAACGTGGCAGTCCGGCTTGCCGCAGCCCTTTTCCGGACCACGGTCGAAGTAGATCTCCGAACACGGGCCGCAAGGACCGGAACCGTGTTCCCAGAAGTTGTCCTCTCTGCCCAGACGAACCATGTGGTCTTCTGCCACACCGATCTGCTTCGTCCACATGTCATAGGCCTCGTCATCGTTTTCAAAGACGGATACATACAGCTTATCTGCCGGCATCTCCAGCACCTTGGTGAAGAACTCCCAGGCCCATGTGATTGCCTCGATCTTGAAGTAATCGCCGAAAGAGAAGTTACCCAGCATCTCAAAGTAGGTGCCGTGGCGTGCGGTCTGACCAACACGTTCAATATCCGGTGTGCGGATGCACTTCTGGCAGGTAGTCACACGGGTATTCGGCGGAACAGCCTGTCCCAGAAAATACTTTTTCAGCGGTGCCATACCAGAGTTGATGAGCAGAAGGCTCTTGTCCCCCTGCGGAATCAGCGAGAAGCTGGGGAGACGGGTGTGTCCCTTGCTCTCGAAAAATGACAGATATTTCTCTCTCAATTCATTTACGCCTTGCCACTTCATGTCGTTTCAGAACTCCTTTGCAAATTAAAAATAGAAAAAGGCCCTCGCCGCCAAATGGGACGAAGGCCTTCGTGTTACCACCCAAGTTCGGAAATAGTACACCTATTTCCCTCTTGCGCTTTAACGCAGCACCTACGTTCCGATTTCTCAGAAAGGCTCACGGGTAGCACCTGCCGTCCGCTGAAACGTTCTCACCCAACACGTTCTCTCTTTGCAGCAGCCAGGACAGTTATTCCGCTCTGCGCCCTTAACTTCTATTCAGTTACTTTTTCTAGTATACCAATTTTTTTCGGCAATGTCAACTGTTTTTTTGGAAAAAGCCATGCGCTCAAGCATTTTCCTTGTTTCTGCGCTCCAGCAGTGCCTTGACCTTGGCATTCGGGTCGATGACCTTGCCGATGGAAACATCGTGGTTCAGCGCAGCGATGTAGTAGGACAGGTACTTGGTGCAGTCTACCTCGTGGAACCACGGGCGGGACAGCAGTGCCTTTGTCCGGTAAGTCAGGTTTGTGCCGAACACAGCGTCAATGTATCCGTCCTCATATGCCTTGTCGAACTTCTCCAGTCCGTTGACGAACAGACCGTAAGTTGCATAGCAGAAGACACGGCGAGCCTTGCGTTCCTTCAGCGCATAGGCGATATCCAGCATAGACTCACCGGAGGAGATGATATCATCAGCGATAAATACATCCTTGTCCTCTACGGAGTTGCCCAGATACTCGTGTGCCACGATGGGGTTATGACCATTGACGATCTTCGCATAGTCACGGCGCTTGTAGAACATGCCCATCTGTACGCCCAGCATAGAGGCATAGTACATATTGCGGTTCAGTGCGCCCTCATCCGGACTGATGACCATGAATTCATCCGGTGTGGTCTTCAGATGCGGAATGGTCTGGAACATTGCCTTCAGAACCTGATAAGAGGGCATCATGTTGTCAAAGCCCATGAGCGGGATGGCGTTGTGTACCCGGGGATCATGCGCATCTACGGTCAGGATATTATCAACGCCCATGCGCTCCAGCTCCTGCAGGGCGCATGCGCAGTCCAGAGATTCTCGGTAGTTCCGGCGGTGCTGACGGCCGCCGTACAGGATCGGCATGATAACGTTGATACGGTGTGCCTTACCGCTGGCTGCCTGAATGATACGCTTCAGATCCTGATAGTGATCGTCCGGAGACATGCCGTTTTTCTGATCGAACATCTGATACTTGATATCATAATTTCCTACATCTACGAGAATGAACAGATCCTTGCCACGGATGGTGGACTTGATCAGTCCCTTGCCGTCACCTGAGGAAAAGCGGGGGCACTCGCAGTCGATCAGGAATGTATCCCAGTCATAGCCGCCCTTGTGCGCCCAATCCACCAGATAATGGTCGATCTTCGCAGCCATTTCCTCTGTGCCGCTCATTGCAATCAGGCCAAGCGGAGCTACGCTTGTCCCATGATTAAACAAAATGTCTGATGCTGATACCATAATTTAACCTCTTTCTATTTTATTTGCAGGCAGGCTGCAAATTTTTCACGCCGAAAAGTGATACCGTAAACAGATTCTTACTTGCAGAACGTGTCCACGTAATGGTCAATATCCGCAGCAATGATTTCCTTTGCCGCATAGACATCCTCGACTTCGTCCACCGCCGTGCTCTTATGTTCCAGCTCCTTGTAAACCTGGAAGAAGTGCACCATTTCCTCAAAGATATGCCGTGGCAGGTCATCGATGTTGTGATAGGAATTATAGGTCGGGTCGTTGCACGGAATTGCAACGATCTTGTCGTCCCGCCTGCCGTTGTCGATCATGTGAATGACACCGATGGGATAGCACCGCACCAATGTCATGGGATTCAGCTGCTGCGAACAGAGCACCAGCACATCCAGCGGGTCGCCGTCATCGGCATAGGTTCGCGGAATAAAGCCATAGTTTGCCGGATAGTGGGTCGAAGTGTAGAGAATGCGATCCATTTCCAAAATGCCGGTTTCCTTGTTCAGCTCATACTTGACCTTACTATTCTTCGGAATCTCAATGACTGCGACAAACTCATCCGGTGTAATGCGCTTCGGGTTGATATCGTGCCAGATATTCATCTTTTTCTTCCTTTCTGTCGAACTGCGGAGATCCGCCGTCATATGTCACATAGTTTAAGTATACCATTTTTTCGAGTTTTGTCAATACAGGCATTTTGAATTTTCTTCGTTTTTCCGAATTTCGCTGTTTTTACCGAAAGCGAACAGAAATCCGCCTGCGGATTTTGCAGAAAAGTCACAGGAGCCACTTGCCAAATGCAGAAAAAAGTGATATAATGAAAAATATATGAAGAAAAAGCACTGTGCGCATCTGTTTTTTCCGAAGCAGCTGCCTGCATGCGAAAGGAGCAATTTATGAAAAAAGATTCCCGAACCTCTCAGCGATCCAAGAAATCCAAGCAGCTCGTGTATGTGCTGCTGCCTTTCGTCCTTCCGCTCTGTCTGATCGCCATCGGTATCCTGCTCATGGTCAATGAAACGCTGATCGACAAGCTGTTTCTCGGACTCGGCATTCTGGGAGCACTGATCGGACTGGTGGAAGTCGTCATCTACGCCTCCCGCCGAAAGTATGAGGTGCAGCCCCAGTATCTGGTGAATGGCATCATCTGGCTGGTCGTCGGCGCAGCGCTGATTCTGATTCCCTTTACCATCAACCGGTTCATTCCGGTGCTGATCTCCCTGTGCGTGATCGCCAGCGGCATCTCCGGCGTCATGAACACTCTCACCTTCCGCAAGGAAGGTGCCACCATCTTTGTTCCCGTACTGTTCGCCGTCACCAACATTGTCCTCGGCGCATTCCTCTTCATCTATGTGATGTGGATCAACAAGAGCGCCGGCTATTCCGTCATCGGCATTCTCCTCATCATCAGCGGTGTCATCCGCATCGTCAACGAGATCCTGGCACGGACTTCTGTTCCCAAGGCAGCGCAGGTTGTGGAAACCTCCTATACTGAAACCGCCACAGCGTCTGCGGCGCAGGACACCGCTGCCGCACCGGAGGATCACATCTCCCAGCCGGAACAGGAACAGCAGTCATGATCACCGCCAACTACCACACCCACACAGCACGGTGCCAGCACGCCAAAGGAGAGGACAGGGCATATGTGGAGGAAGCCATCGCAGGCGGTCTGAAAGTTCTCGGCTTCTCCGACCACTGCCCATGGGTTTTTCCGAAAGAATATGTGTCCCGCACCCGCATGCGTCCGGAGGAACTGGACGATTATTTCACCTCGCTGGAACAGCTGCGGCGGGAGTACGCCAGAGATATCACCATTTACATCGGCTTCGAGGCGGAGTACGTTCCCGACATGATGGAGGAACAGCGCCGTCTGCTGGAGGGCTACCCCATCGACTACCGCATTCTTGGCGAGCACTTCACCGAGAATGAGATGCACTCCGTCTACACCGGTTTTCCCTCAAATGATGCAAGTGCCCTGCAGCGCTATGTTGATCTGGTCATCGAGGCGCTGGAAACCGGCGACTACCTCTATCCGGCGCATCCCGATCTGATGCACTTCACCGGTGCAGACGAGATCTATGACGAACAGTTCCGCCGGCTCTGTGTCTACTGCAAGAAGAAGCAGTTCCCCCTGGAAATCAACCTGCTGGGACTGGTGGAGAGTCGGCATTACCCCTCCCGCCGGTTCTGGAAAATTGCCGAAGAGGTGGGAAATTCCGCCATCATCGGCTGCGATGCCCACACGCCGGATCGGCTCTCCAATCAAAAGTACATCCGGATGTGCGAGGATTGGGCAGCACAGTTCCACCTGCCGCTGGTGCAGATGCTGCCGAACTTCGGCACAAAATAAACCGATGCCTATAAACGCAGACAGCTGCCGTTTTCCAAAGCGAAAACAGCAGCTGTTTTTTATGCGTATGGTATTGTTGCAGTTATTCGTACCGCAGCGCATCAATGGGGTTCAGGTTCGCTGCCTTGATGGAGGGAATCAGTCCAAAGACAATGCCAACCACCATGGAGAATACCACAGAAACCACAATGGAGAGCGAACTGATTGCCACAGGTACCGAGGCAATGCGGGAGATCAGCTGCGCCAGTGCGATGCCAATTCCCACACCGATGATGCCGCCGATGCTGGTGAGCACGGATGCCTCTGTGAGGAACTGTGCCAGAATGCTGTGTTTTTTTGCGCCGATCGCTTTTTTCAAACCGATCTCACGGGTGCGCTCTGTCACGGAAACCAGCATAATGTTCATGACGCCGATACCGCCCACCAGCAGGGAGATGCTGGCGATCCAGATCAGCATGGTGTTGGTGGAAGAACTCAGCTCCTGCAGGGATTTTGCCTGTCCCAAAAGATCCTCGCTCTTGTACTGAATCTTCGCCTCGCTGTCCGAATTGCCGGTGCTCTGAATGGTGGCGTTCATCAGGTCTGCCACTTTTTTGCCCACAGCAGGCATGCTGTCCGTATCAGCAGCTTTCGCCAGACAATTTTCCGGCTCGTCGTACTGGTAGACGATGGGCCACGAGTTGGTGGGAATGAACATCTTTCCGCCGGAAGAGCCCATATAAGTCCAGTAGTCCTCCTCGGAATTGATGACCGGTTCAAAAGCGCTGCTTTCTGTCACAACCCCCACAATGGTAAACGGCTCGCCCTGAATGTCGATGACCTGTCCAATGGGGCTCTCTCCTGAGAACAGGCTCTTCACCGCTGTGTTGTCCAGAATGACCGCCTTGCGGTTATCGGTGTACTCCTTTTCTGTGAAGCCCCGTCCCGCCTGCACGTGATATCCGGCCGTGTCAAAATACGTGCTGTCCACGCCGTACATTGCGCCGTTGAACGCCGTGTTCCGGTAGAACACGTTGTCGCAGTAGCTGCGTGACCGATAGAACGAAACCGACTCCACATCGGCGACCTCTGCGATCTTCTCCTTGACGCTCTGAGGGAGCACCGGCACATTTGCCGGCGAGCTCTGATAGCTGAAATCATAGGTGCCGTCCCCCTGATACAGCTGCACCTGCACCGTATTATTGCCGGAGCCGATCAGGTTGTTTTTGATCTGCTCATTGGTTCCCTTGATGGTAGAAACAATGGCGATGATGGCAGCAATGCCGATGATAATGCCCAGCATCGTCAGAATGGAACGCACCTTATGTGAAAAAATGCCCTGTAAGGACAAACGGATATTTTCCAACATATCTTCCGACACCTCCTGTCAATTGTTCTCTTCCTTGACGGCAGCACCCTCTGCCACGTACTTGCCGTAGGGGAAACAGATCTCGTCCGAACTGTCAATGCCGGAAATGATCTCAATGGAGTATCCGCCATAGACGATCTTACCCGTCTGAACCGTCTGCTTTTCCAGCGTGTTCTCCCTGGACTTTTTCATCACGTAGTACCGTCCGTTCTCCTGCCGCACATAACTCATGGGCAGATAGAAATGGTCGCTTTCCTCTCCGCTGGAAAAGCTCAGCGAAACCGAATCGCCCACAGAGAGATTGGTGTCTTCTGTCACGGCTGCCTGAAACGGATAGGCGCTGTTGTTGGGATTCTCTCCGCCATAACTCTGGGAATCATAGGACGTTGGGGCGGTTTCGATCTTTGTCACCTCTGCGGAGACCACCTCGCCGGTTTCCCAGGAGTTGACGCTGATGGTTGCGCCGACGGTCAGCTTGTCCAGATTCATCTCGCTGACCGTTCCCTGAATCACAACACCGCCGCTTCCCTTTACCACAAGATACGGCTCGTTGGACTGGAGATCCTCCGCTGACTTCGCCACCTTGGTGACAACGCCGTCGATCTTGCTCAGCTCCTGCGCATTCTTCTGTTTTTCCTCGGCGCTCTCATAGTCGATCTTTGCCTTTTTCTGGGCAATTTGCAGAGACTGGATCTGAATCTCCTGCTCCTTCACTCTCTGCTTCAGTTGTTCTCTGGTGTACAGATAGTTTTCCGAATTGCTGCTCGCCAGCGGTACGATTGCTGCCATGGGGCGAATCACAGCAGTGGGGAGCATCTCCGCCGGTTCGCTGGAAGCGGGCGCTTCCGTGGTGTCTGCGGGTTCTGTGGAGGACGGCTCTGTGGTATCGGTGGACGGCTGGGTGGTAGCGGGCTGTGTCGGATCTGTCACGTTTGATGCCGGATCATAGGTGAACGTTCCGCCCACCTGCAGTGTCCCGAACCAGTTTCCGCTGCCACGAACCTGCACACCGCCGTCATCGGTCACGGTGATCTGTTCGCCCAGCGTCCAGTCTGTGAGTGTCACGGTTCCCAGCGCATCCCCACGCACCAGCCATGCATACAGCGCTGTTGTGGCATCTGCATTGTAGACTACAAATACAGCGCAGCCCTTGCCGGTTTGCAGCTGCTCTAGTGCTGCCTTGCGCACCACGGTTTTTCCGCTGCAAACAAACTGGTAGGGATCGTCTGCGGTACCGGTACCGGTTGCTGCCTGTGTCATAGCGGTGATCTCCGCCTGCGGTTTCCCAACGGGTTTGATATCGTCATCGGAATCGTCCGAATCGTCATCATCCGGAAAATCGGGGAAATCACCATCGTCCGGATACGCCGGCGCTTCCTCAGAAGGGCGGAGCTGCTTGAGCCGTTCCAGCTCTTTCTGCGCCTTTCGCACATTGTCCTCGGCAACGGCGAGCGCCGTCTTTTTCTGCGCCACATCCAGTGCAACAGCAGTCATATCATAATCCAGCAGCGGTGTGCCCTTGGTAACCTTGTCGCCTTCCTTGACGAGGACTTTCTCCACCATCTGGCTGCTGCTCAGAATTACATTCTGGACATCGCCGGAAATCACCGTGCCGTCCATGCTGATGCCATCACCCCAGTAGTAATCCATGAGGTTGGCGACAGGTGTTACGGCGACCTTATGCTTGGCTGCCTGCCGTGCACGGTAATAATACGCACCGCCTGCACCACCGCCTGCCAGCACTGTCACGCTCAGGATGACCGCCAGAATCTTTTTTCCCTTTGTCATGATGCCTCACCCTCCTGTTCTGTTTCGGAAAAGCTGCCGTTTTCCAGCCTGCCGTCCCGAATGGTCACCACACGTTCTGCATGACCAGCAATTTCTGGTTCGTGGGTAATCATAACAATGGTAACGCCCTCTGCGTGAAGCTGATGAAACAGCTCCATGATCTGTTCGCCGGAACGGGTGTCCAGTGCGCCGGTCGGCTCGTCCGCCAGCAGCAGTCTGGGGTGACTCACCATCGCCCGTGCAATTGCCACACGCTGTTTCTGTCCGCCGGAGAGCTGCGTGGGGCGGAACTGCACCCGTTCCGCCAGTCCCACACGTTCCAGCATCTCCCGTGCCCGCACCAGCCGGTCTTTCTTTCGCACGCCGGCATAGAGCAGCGGAAGCGCCACATTTTCCAGCACGGACTGGCGGGGCAGCAGGTTGAAATTCTGAAAGACAAATCCGATCTTCTGGTTGCGGATGTCTGAGAGCTGGTTGTCGCTGCACTGCGTCATATCCCGTCCGTCAAAGAAATACGAACCGCTGGTCTGCTGATCCAGCAGTCCGATGATATTCATCAGTGTGGACTTGCCGGAGCCGGATGGTCCCATGATTGCCAGATATTCCCCCTCTGCCACATCGAGATCAATGTGATGCAGCACGGGAACTTGTTCTTTTCCCTGCAAATAGGATTTGCAGATGTCATGCAGTTCAATTACCATCGCTCTCACCGCCTTCTTCCGGCTGGGCTGCGTCAGCTGCTCCACTGTCCTCACCATCGATCAGGTAGCTATCATCTATACTGGGGTCCACGCCGTCTGCAGCGCTGTCTTCTCCACCGGAAATTACGCTGCCGTCCTCGCCGTAGATCCCGCCGTCACCGCCGATGTCCACAGGGTTGCCGTTCTCATCGTACACACTGCCGTCCTGAATATCGCCGTCATCCTGCTGAGAGATCTCGTCAGCATTGGTGGTGGTGCGCATGCCCTCCTGATAGTCGTCCGCCGGAAATGCAATGAGGTCGTCCTCGGAGAGTCCGCTGGCGATCTCGCAGTCGCCCATGCTTTCGTCGCTCTCGCCCAGCGTCACCTTCCGCTTTTCCAAGCGTCCCTTATCATCTGCTGCCCAAACATAACTCCCGCCGTCATCATCGGTCAGCACATAGTCCTGATAGAGCCAGATACCGCTCTTCTCCACGGTGCTTCCAACCTCCGGTGTCACCAGCAGATGCTGTCCCAGCATCAGTCCCTCGCCGGAATCCAGCTTGACATAGAACGGATACTTGGAAGTGGTCGTCATCTCATCACTGGAACCGTAGTACATGTTGTTGTTGGAACTGGTTTCCGCCTCCGAGCTGATCTCCGAGATGGTGCCGCTCCACGTGTCATCATTGATGCGGGAGTGCGCCGTCATCGCCTCATCCTTGGAGAGCATGTAGACGTTCTGTTCATTGGCGTTGCACTTGACACGAAATTCGCCGTCAGACATCACCTTCATCAGCACATCACCGCCCTCGCTCTGCAGCTGCTCTGTGGTCTTGAGGGACTGCACCGTTCCGGCGATGTCCGAGGTGATGGTGGCGTGGTCAATGGTATTCTGAAGCTTTTCCAGCTCGATTTTCTTGGTCTTGATGTCATACTGCGTCTTGGCAATATCCGTCTGGAGGGACTGGATCTGTGTGGTATAGGAGAGCTGGTCGTCTGCGCTGGCGTTTTTCTTCTCGCTCTCCAGCTGGCTGATCTGCTGCTGGCTGGAGCTGATCTCGTTCTGCATCCGCTCGATCTCCACATTGCCCTGCGCCAGTTCCAGCTGCATGGACTCCACATCATAGGTGAACAGCGGTGCGCCGGCATCAACATGGTCGCCCTCCTGCACCAGAACCTCGGAAATGGTCTTGCTGGTGTCCACCTTGATTTCCTTGGTCTCCTGCGGCACGACCACGCCGGAAAACTGCATGTCGGAAATCACAGCAGCAGCGGTATTTACATCGGAAACCGGACAAACATATGCCAGTCCGTCCGTATCCGTCTTCTTTTCGGCATGATGCCAGATCAGCACGCCAGACACACACACGGCAGCAGCTGTCGCACAAGCCGCTGCACCAATGAGAATCTTCTTTGACTTTTTCATATCCCATCCGTTCCTTTCTGTCACCGGGTCAGAATCAACTTCTCTGTTTTATCCGTTGCACATATCATACAACAGTGAAACCAGTATAGCATAGTTCCAGCACCTTGTCAAGAACTATTCGTGGTTTTCGCAAAAATATTCTATGAAAATAAGAGCAGTTTTTGCCTGCCAAAAACTGCCCCTTCTTCGCTATGCACGCACGCTTTCATGTGCGTATTTCTCATACAAAAAACCAGCAGTCCCCTCTGCCCAGCGATAGTTGGTCATATACTCGCCGGAGAATGCCTGCACTGCTGCTGCATCCCCATGCAGCAGGTGGTAGTAATCGCACTCTACCAGCGCCACATCAATCGCCATGCTGCCCCAGTTCTTCCGGATGATCTCCTCTGCGCCAGCCTCCCGCAGCGCACGGAGCATGCAGGAGATCACGGTTTGCACCTGCTTTTGCAGCGAGTGGCTATTCTCCGAGGCATCCCAGAGAATGGCGCTCAGCTCTGCCGTTTCTACATTGGCGCCGTTCCGGTCGATGAGATACGCCAGACATTCCTTCGCCTTTTTGCGGGAGAAGTGCACCGTTTTTCCGTGTACGAAAATCTCAAAGTTTCCGAATGTCTGCACATAGATCGGCGCCTGTCGCAGTGAAGCAAGCACCGGATTGCGCAGATTTTCCAGTTCCTCCTGCACCGACTCCTCCCCCAGCGGTTTCAGCAGATAGCCGCTGGCACGCAGCCGGAACGCCTCCGGCATATAACGGGTATACCCTGTGGCAAAAATCAGATTGATCTCCGGAAACTGTGCTTTCAGCTGCTGCGCCAGCTCCAACCCGCCCACTTTTGGCATGTGAATGTCCAGAAACGCCACATGAATGACGTGCGCCTTTGCATATCGCATGGCTGCCTCAGCGTTTCGAAAGGCGTGTACCTCTGCGCCCGGTGCAGCTGCACAAATCACAGACACCGCATGTTCCAGCGCCATCCACTCATCATCCACCGCAATAATCACCATTCCACCCGTCGCTTCCTTTCAGCCGTCCAAATTCGACATCTATTATACCACAAGCATTTTTAGTTGTCAACCTTTTTATTCACAATTTTGGTTGATTACGCAAAAAATGCTCCGATGTCGCCACCGGAGCACATTGAAACCGTCTCATTTTCTACACAGTTTCGACGCAGATGTCAACCATTTTCCTTTCCACGCATACAGCACCATGGAAACTGCGCCAATCGTCCAGGAGATGGGATACAGCACATAGACGCCCCGGCTGGAGCCGAACTGAGGCACGGCAAGCTGAATCCAGAAAATGCGGAACACGCAGAACGAAAACAGCAGCACCACCATAGGCGGAATACTCTTTCCCGTTCCACGCACCGTTCCCACCAAACCGTACAGAATGCTCAGCAGGAAATAAAAAGGGCAGAAATAGCGCATCACCTGTTTTCCGCTCTCGATCACCGCCGTATCATCCGTGAACAGGCGCATGACCGGTTCGGAAAAAATGGACAGCAGAATGCCCAGCGCCACAGTATACACCAGCCCGATCAGCAGCGTGACCCACATTCCCTTTTTCACACGGTCGATTTTTCCGGCGCCATAGTTTTGCCCCACAAAGGTGGTGCTCGCCATGCTGATGCTCAGCACCGGCAGGATATTGAACCCGTCAATTTTCAGGTAAGCGCCGAAGCCCGCCATTTCCGTAGCACCAAAGCTGTTGACACTGGACTGAACCAGCACGTTGGAAAGCGAGATGACCATGCTCTGAATGCCAGCCGGAAGTCCCACTTTCAGGATTCGAATTGCCACGTTTTTCTGGATGCGAAGCCGACGCAGGGAAACCCGATAGTCCGCTTTAGTACGCATAAGGAACGCCATTGCCAGCACACAGGAAACCAGCTGGCTGGCATCCGTGGCGATAGCTGCGCCCTCAACGCCCATATGAAAACCCTCAATCAGCAGAATGTCCAGCGCAATGTTGACAACAGACGCAACGCCCAGATAGAGCAGCGGACGGCGGGAGTTCCCTGCCGCATTGAGAATACCCGTCGCCATGTTATAAACCACACTGCAAATCAGACCGCCGGAGTACACCTGAAGATACCGCACAGAATCTTCCAGCACATCCGCCGGCGTCTGCATCCAGATCAAAAGCTGACGGCTCAGGAAAATACCCGCCACCGTCAGCACCAGCCCCAGAATGCCGGCGATGGTCAGCGCCGTGTGCACCGCTGCACGCAGGCCACGCTTATCCTTTGCGCCGATGTACTGGGACACCACCACGCCGGCACCCACGGAAGCCCCCTGGCTAAAGGCGATCAGCAGGTTGATCAATGCTGTGCTGGAGCCCACCGCCGCCAGCGCATTGCTGCCCACATAGTTTCCCACAATAATGGAATCCACGGTACTGTACATCTGCTGGAGCAGATTGCCCAAAATGAGAGGAACGGAAAATACCACGATCTTTTTCCAGATTGCCCCCTCCGTCATCAGGTCGGAGCGTTTGGCAGTTCGGCTGGTGTCCACTGTTTTTTGCTGCATATGCTGTCACTCGTCTCTCTTTCATCAGAAACAGCGGCTCTCCGAAGAACCGCTGTCGATCGTTTTGCTTCTATTTTTTCAAACACTTTCATTATAGCGGATATTTCCGGAAATGTCAAATTTTGCGCCGCTCACTTCTTATTCAAATCTAACTCTTGATTTTTCCACAAGGGACGTTCTATAATAAATGTACACGACAAAAAATGCAAATGCTCCGCTTTCTCCAGAGCGGCTGCAAAGGAGCAACAACATGGAAAACGACTACCTCATTCAAAAGAAACCCGCTGCCGCCCTGCTGCTATTCTCCCTCCCCATGATTCTGGGGAATCTGTTTCAGCAGTTGTACACCATGGCGGATTCCGCCATCGTCGGGCGATACGTGGGAGAACAGGCACTTGCTGCGGTGGGTGCCTCTTATGCGCTGACAAACATCTTCATCTGTGTGGCAATCGGCGGCGGCATCGGCGCATCCGTCATTGTCAGCCGTTACTTCGGCGCCAAGGAATACGCCCGCATGAAGCTCGCCCTCTACACTGCCTGTCTGGCGTTTCTGGGCATAAGCATCCTGCTGGGCGGTGCGGGACTCGCCTTTAGCCAGGGAATTATGCGCCTGTTGAAAACGCCTGCCGATGTTCTGGACATGGCGGTGGAGTACCTGAACATCTACTTTCTGGGACTGCCCTTTCTGTTCCTGTACAATGTACTCTCCTCCATGTTCAACGCACTGGGGAAATCCCGCATTCCCCTGTATTTCCTCATCTTTTCTTCAGTATTCAACGTGGTGCTGGACGTTCTGATGGTCACAAAATTTCACATGGGAATTGCCGGTGTGGCGTGGGCAACACTGATCGCACAGGGCATCTCTGCAGTGCTCTCTTTCGTGGTTCTGCTGCGGGAACTGCGTCAGTTCCCCTGCAAAAAATCCGGCGTGTTCAGCTGTCCTGAGCTGCTGCGCATGACACGCATCGCCCTCCCTTCCATTCTACAGCAGTCCACTGTTTCCATCGGCATGATGCTGGTACAGTCCGTGGTAAACAGCTTTGGTTCAGAGGCGCTGGCAGGATTCTCAGCAGCAATGCGGCTGGAATCCATCTGCATCGTTCCCATGGCAGCCATTGGCAATGCCCTCTCCTCGTTCACCGCACAGAATCTGGGAGCCAAACAGCAGGAGCGTGTAGTAAAGGGCTATCATGCAGCGAACTGGATGGTGCTGGTCTGTGCTGCCGTTATCTGTCTGAGTCTGGAATTTCTGCACCGTCCGCTGGTGGCGCTGTTTCTGGGGACAGACGGCACAGATGCCGCTTTCTCCACCGGCGAGGGCTACCTGACATTCATGGGATGGTTCTTCTGCCTGATCGGCTGGAAGATGGCGGTAGACGGGCTGCTCCGAGGTGCCGGCGACATGAAAATGTTCACCGTTGCCAATCTGGTCAACCTCTCCATCCGTGTGATATTCGCATTCACCATGGCACCGCGGTTCGGTATCCAGATGGTCTGGGTGGCTGTCCCCATCGGCTGGCTCTCCAACTTCGTCATCTCCTTTTCGGAGTACTGCACACAGAAGTGGCGCAAAAGGGCATAACAGACAAAACGCTGCCGCACAGAAAGCAGACCTGTGCAGCAGCTTTTTTAGAGCTTGTGTTCGTAGGAAATATATGCGGATTTTCGAGCAAATTTTTTTGCAGACAAGGCAAAAATTTGCAGGCATACTTTCGTATGGCAAGAATTTTTAACGCAGTATGCAACAAAATTTGCCGAAAAGACGTAGATAGACGCCTATGAACACGAGCTCTTATTCCGCAGAGTCCATATTGCTCGTGATTCCCGCACAATGCCTGACGCATAAGCGCCAAGTCAAAGGCATCCAAAGTGCCGTCCCCGTTCCAGTCGGCACGGGACGGGTTCTCCATGACCGGCGATTCGCCGAGAAGAAATTCCTGCAAAACCGCTGCATCCTGCCCGTCAAACACGCCGTCCCCGTTAACATCGCCGGCAACGGATTCCGGCGGCTGCTGTACTTCTTCTCCGCAGACCACGCAGGTGCCGGAACCGTTCTCGCAGATGTGGGAATAGCCAGCTGTTTTCGTCTGTATTTCCCCGTCCGGTGTGAGCTGGTAGAACGTCGCCTGATCGCCGTTTCGCACATACCAGACGACATTGCCCTGATACACCACCGGCTGGCAGTCTGAGAGGTCGCCCTCAAAGCAGACTGTATCGGCATCCTCCCCGTCCGAGATCATGGCATAGACGGTGTGATTGGGGACATAACTATAATAGTTGTTATAGCCGGAATAGCCGATATACTCGCCGGTTCTGACGACGTTCATCTCGCTCCACAGCAGAACAAACTTGCCGTTTTCCAGCGTCACAAGCTGCGGAGTGGAAGCGGACTTGCCGTCCGCCTCGGCGTATTCCGTACACTGATAGTTGGTATAGCTGCCGTCCTTCTTGTCAATCATGGAGAAGCAGATGTTCCGGTATTCCGGCAGAGTGTACATTTTGCCGTCAAAGCTGCCCTTGCTGCTGGAGGAATAGTGATACCGCTTTTCTCCGGCGTACGTTGTGCGCTCCTCGGCATCATCCACAGCGTTATAGGCGATGAGGTACTGGTCATCCATGCAGGCAAATCCGCCGACAGAAATGCCCGTGCTGTTTCCGCTTCCGGCCGGGACAAGGGTCTGCAAATATTCCACCCCATTGCTCTGGAAGGTGCCGGCGGAAATGTCCGTGGGATAGCGCATAAAGATCACGCCTCTGCCATAGGCATCCCCGTGGTCTGCGGTCACAAGAGTGCCGTTGTCCATCTGGAGAAACTGGTTGAAGGAATGGCTGACATAGCCGTGGTTCATGTTCTTGGTGTCTGTGAAATAGTCCGTCACGGTCATCTCCGCCATATTCACCTGAAATGTGAAGTTGGACTGGTGGTATACACCGCCTGAGTTGTACATCTCGTGACAGGTGCGCACCAGAAGATACGTGCCGTCATCGGCCATACGGGCGCTGCCGGCGCTGAACGGAACGGTGGTATCCGCACCGTACACCCCGCAGCTCCCGAGGCGATTCCAGTTCCTGTCGTACTTGGTGACACGGAACACCTCCAGATCATCGTCCTCTTCCCGTGTCCCGCTGCTGTCGGTCGCCTGGCTCTGTCCGGTGAGAATATAGTAGGCATCCCCCGCCGCATAGAATCCGCCGAAAAGCGGCAGCTCCTGCGCAATCCGCACGGCACACAGCGGCTGGAAATCGCTGCTGTAATACTGTGCGATATAATAGCCCTCCTGCAAATCCGCCTGAACCTGCATCAGTGTCCCATCGCTACACGGCGTCAAAAACGACTGCATGGTCTGCGCCCAGCGCATGTAGTTCTGTGCCTCTTCGTTGGTGCCGGTGTAGGCATGGCAGACTGCCGTATCGGCAGTCGTTTCTGCCAGTACCGCCTGTCCAGCCGTGGCAAAGGGCAGGAGCAGTGCTGCCACGGCAATGCCAACGGTTCGCTGTAAAAATCGCTTCATAAGATACGCCTCCTTATGAGTTATGTTTCATTCTTTTCTGCTTACAAATTCACGCATTTCACAAAATAAGAATAGCATATTTTTTCAAAAAAGTCAACAAACTCACAAAAGCCGCAGGATTTTGACGTGAGAGACGGGCAATGACGTTCGTTGGCGCAATTTCCTCGTTCTTGACTTTTTCTGGGTTTTATGCTATACTAGAGCATATTCACACAAAATGAAATGCACGTCTTTTCGGCAAAATTTTACGCCAACTGCGTTAAAAATCCTTGCCATACGAAAGTATGCCTGCGGATTTTTGCCTTGTTTGCATAAAATTTTGCTCGAAAATCCGCACAAGCATTTTGTGCGAACACACTCTGAAGCGTATTCTGAAACAAATTGGAATGCGATCAAACCGATTCGGTTGGAATGGAGAATACAGCATTATGTGGTTGATTCGTGTTTTTATGGTAGCTCTGGGCAAGCTCATCATCGGGCTGATGCGCCTATTTCACTTTCGGGGCGGCAATCTGCCAGGAATCATTCTTCAGGCACTGCGGAAAAACTGTCTGGAGATCTTTCAGGTAGAGTGCCCCATCATTGCCTGCACCGGCACCAACGGCAAGACCAGCGTCACCAATTTCATCGGGCACCTCTTTCAGAAAGAGGGCAACAACATCATCACCAATCCGGAGGGCAACAATCTGGATACCGGTATCTGCTCCCTGCTGCTGAAGCACTGCACCATGACCGGAAAGGTCAAAGCGGATTATCTGGTGCTGGAGGTGGACGAGTCCCACGTGCCGGTGGTCTTTTCCCAGCTGAAGCTGGAGTCGCTGGTGGTGCTGAACTTCTTCCGTGACCAGCTGGACCGCAACGGCGAGATCGAAACGCTGATTCTCAAGGTACAGCGGTTCTGCGAGACATTCGAGGGCAACCTGTTCCTCAATGGGGACGATCCCAACGTGGTGCGTCTGGGCTATGCCAATCCCAGCAACCAGAAAAATGTCCATTATTTCAGCGTGGCAAGATACGCCAACGCCACCGACTCCCTCTACGAAGTGGGCGACGGCATGTTCTGCCCCCTCTGCAAGGAGGAGCTGGTCTACGATTATTACCAATACTCCCACATCGGCAGATTCCGCTGTCCCAAGTGCGGATACGGCAACATCACGCCGTATGTCCGGACCGCCAACGTGGATCTGAAAAACTATCAGTTCACCGTGGACGGCAAGACCTACCAGACCCCGTACAACAGCATTTATTATATGTATAACATGTGCGCTGTGTATGCCGTGGCAAAGTTCTACGGCTTCGACGAGGAGAACATCCGCAACACATTCCAGACGCTCAAAGTCAACAACGGCAGAATGGAGGAGTTCCGGGACGGCGAGAGCCGCATCGTGCTGAATCTGGCGAAAAACCCCGTCGGCGCAAACATGACACTGCGCACCCTCAACGAGATGGAGGGCGAAAAGGAACTGCTGTTCGTTCTCAACGACAACATCGAGGACGGCTGCGATGTATCCTGGATCTGGGATATCAATTTCAGCATTTTCCGGAATGTCAGCCGTGTTGTGACCAGCGGAAGCCGTGCCTATGACATCGCCATCCGCATCAAGGTGTCCGGCTATGATGCCAAGAAGATCACCGTCATTCCGGACATTCAGGCAGCATCGGACGAATTTCTCTCCACCACCGGACAGAAGTTCGCCATCGCCAACTACAGCGCAGTCCAGCCCGTGAGAGCTGCCCTGAAAAAAGCCATCGAAGGGAAAGCGAGAAAAAATGGTTAAACTGAACGTTCTTCACATGTACCCCGATCTCCTCAATCTCTACGGCGACGGCGGAAACATGGAAATTTTGAAATACCGCTGCGCCATGCGGAACATTGAGTGTCAGGTGGACAAGTGCGACATCGATCAGGACATGCAGGACTTCTCCGGCTACGATATGATCTATCTGGGGGGCGGTGCCGATCTGGAACAGAACATCGTTTCCAGTGCTCTGATGAAGAGCAAAGACGGCATCCGGCGTGCCTATGAAAACGGCGCATTCCTGCTGATGATTTGCGGCGGCTACCAACTCATGGGACAGTTCTACCGGGACTCCAACGGCACGGAAACACCGGGCGTGGGGCTGTTCTCCTACTATACCACGGCATCCACCAACAAATCCGCCCGCTGCATCGGCAACATCATCATTGATGCCAATCTGGGCGGCAGGCAGACACGCATCATCGGCTTCGAGAACCACGGCGGCATGACCGAACACGTGGAAACACCGCTGGGCAGAGTGCTCTACGGAAACGGCAACGTCAGCGGCGGTACGTATGAGGGCTACTTCGAAAAGAATGTCATCGCCACGTACCTCCACGGCCCGCTGCTCTCCAAAAATCCGGCGGTCGCCGATTATATCATTCAGTACTGCATGGAACGGAAGTTAGGGTATCCGGTCACATTGCCGCAGTTGGATGATACCATTGAGGAAGAAGGACGGGAAGTGATGTTCCAGCGTCTTTTGAAAGAAAACGCAGAATAGGAACCTGTTTTCACAAGCGTATACAAGTGTCTTGTGAAAACAGATCCTAAAAAACAATGGGGCTGATTCAGGTGATGAGTGCGCCCTGTTTTTATGATAAATCATAAAAAAGAAGCCAAAAGCAATGAAAACAGGAGGAAAACTATGCTAGAACTCAAAGGCATCCAGAAGGATTACCCGGCCGGCGAAAACACCGTGCACGCCCTCAAGGGCATCGACCTGAAGTTCCGCAAGAGCGAACTGGTCTCCATTCTGGGGCCGTCCGGCTGCGGAAAGACCACCATGCTGAACATCATCGGCGGACTGGATCAGTACACCAGGGGCGACCTCATCATCAACGGACGCTCCACCAGGGACTTCCGGGATCGGGACTGGGACACTTACCGCAATCATTCCATCGGCTTTGTCTTTCAGAGTTACAACCTGATTCCCCACCAGACCGTCCTGCAAAACGTAGAATTGGCGCTGACGCTCTCCGGCGTTTCCAAGGCGGATCGGAAAAAGCGGGCGAAGCAGGCGCTTGAGGATGTGGGACTGGGCAACCAGCTCCACAAAAAGCCCAGCGAGATGTCCGGCGGACAGATGCAGCGTGTCGCCATTGCCCGTGCACTGGTCAACAATCCGGACATCATTCTGGCGGACGAGCCGACCGGTGCACTGGACACCAAGACAAGCGTACAGATCATGGACATCCTCAAGGAGGTCTCCAGGAATCGTCTGGTCATCATGGTCACCCACAACCCCGAATTGGCGGAGCAGTACTCCTCCCGCATCATCCGGATGCTGGACGGTGTGATCACAGATGACACTGCACCGCTCTCGGACGAGGAAATTCAGGCGGAACAGGCGCAGGACGCTGCTGTACAGTCCGGCGGAAAAAAGAAACAGCGCCGGCCGTCCATGTCGTTTTTCACGGCGTTCTCCCTGTCTCTGAAAAACCTCATCACCAAAAAGGGACGCACCGCACTCACCGGTTTTGCCGGAAGCATCGGCATCATCGGCATCGCCCTGATTTACGCCGTGTCCCAGGGATTTTCCACATATATTGACGAGGTGCAGGAGGATGCGCTCTCGTCCTACCCTCTCACCATCGAAAAGACCAACACCGATCTGAGCGCCGTCATGGAGACATTCATGGGCAAATCCAGTTCCGATTCCGGCCACAGCGACGACGCCGTGTATGAGCACTCCTCCATGTATGATATTGTCAAGGCGATGAACAACGCCGACAGTTCGGAAAACGACCTGAAGTCCTTCAAGACCTATCTGGAAAAGAGGTATAGCGACAAGGAATCCGACCTGCATCAGGCAATGAACGGCATCCAGTATTCTTACGACCTGAACCTGCTGGTCTACACCAAGAATGTAGACGGCACCATCATTCCCTCCGATGCCAATCAGCTGCTTCAGGAACTGATGCTGAAATATATGCACGTGGACGTTTCCTCTATGATGAAGATGTCCGAGAACTCCGGCCTGATGAGCAGTTCCCTCATGTCCTCCATGGGCGGAATGTCCGGTCAGGTTTGGCAGGAGATGCTCTCCGGCGATGACGGACAGCCCATCAACAGCCTGCTGAAAAAGCAGTACGACGTGGTATACGGCGCATGGCCGGAGAACTACAACGAGATCGTTCTGGTGGTGGACGAAAACAACGAACTGGATGACACCACGCTGTACACACTGGGACTGAAGCCGGAATCCGAGATGGGCGAGGTAGTCAGCGCCGCCGCAGACGGCTCCAAGCTGGAGGACAGAACCTCCGGCAAGTGGACTTATGACGAACTCTGCAACATGGAATTCCGTGTCATCCTCAACTCCGACTGCTACCACTACGACGAAAATACCGGACTGTACTCCGACCTGCGGGACACCGACGCCGGCATCAAGTACCTCTATGACAATGCGATCCCGCTGAAAATTACAGGCATCATCCGCCCGAGCGAGGATGCACAGTCCACCATGCTCTCCGGTTCCATCGGCTACACCAGCGCCCTGACCGATTACGTCATCGAGCACAGCCGGAACGCTGATGCCATTCAGGCGCAGCTGGACGACCCCTCCACCGATGTACTCACAGGGCTGCCTTTTGAGGAGGCAACCGGCACACGCTCCGATGCGGACAAAACCGCAGCATTTCGGGAGTATGCAGAATCGCTGGACGAGTCCAAGCAGGCAGAGCTGTATGTCCAGATGATGGGCACGCCCTCCGAAGAGGAACTGCAAACTCAGACCGAACAGACGCTGCAAAGCATGTCCCGTGCAGATATGGAATCTGCACTGACACAGGCGATGGTACAGCAAATGGGCATGAGCGAGGAGGACGTTTCGTCTTATCTGGAATCCATGGGCGACGACGAGCTGAACGACACCATGTCGCAGATGGTACAGGAACAGATCAAGGCGCAGTACGCCCAGCAGGTACAGCAGCAGATGGCATCGGCGCAGCCGCAGGAGCTTGCTGCCGGATTCCAGAACACCCTGAAAACCATGACCGACACACAGGGTGCGCTGTACTATGACACCATTATGACGTTCTCCGATTCCACCTATGAGGACAACCTGACACAGCTGGGCTATGTGGATCTGGACATGCCCTCCGCCATTAACCTCTACGCCTCCACCTTTGAAAACAAGGATGTCATCGAGGACGCCATCTCGGAATACAACGACTCGGTGGACGAAATGGCGAAGATACAGTACACGGACTACATCGGCATCATGATGTCCTCCGTCACCACCATCATCCACACCATCAGCTATGTGCTGATCGCATTCGTTGCCATCTCTCTCATCGTGTCCTCCATTATGATCGGTGTCATCACGCTGATCTCTGTACAGGAGCGCACCAAGGAAATCGGCATTCTCCGTGCCATCGGCGCATCGAAGCGGGAGGTTTGCAGCATGTTCAATGCGGAAACCATCATCATCGGATTGCTGTCCGGTGTGCTTGGCGTGGCAGTCACCTACCTGCTCTGTATTCCCATTAACATGATCGTGCAGCACCTCACAGGAATCCCCAACCTCCGTGCATTCCTGCCGGTTCCCACGGCAATCATTCTGGTGGCAATCAGCGTTGCACTGACGCTGATCTCCGGATTGATCCCGTCCAGAAGCGCAGCAAAGAAAGATCCGGTGGTTGCACTCCGCACCGAGTAAGGCATTCCAAACA
>NZ_FR898038.1:0-3123 GCF_000437175.1 Ruminococcus sp. CAG:330
CGCCAGCTGCGCTCAGCTGGAGCAGCCTTTTCGGGGCAACGGTTCTGGAATCATTTTGTTCCTGCACGATGCTTTTTGTACAGCCTGATAGGGCGTTCTGTTCCTGCCCGATGCGTTCCCAAACAAAAAGGGACACGGCGCACCGTGTCCTTTCTCCGCATCGAACCCCGCAAAACGAAAAAATGCCCGAAAGCCTATGCTTCCGAGCATTTGAATCTGGTGACCCGTACGGGAATTGAACCCATGATTCCGCCGTGAAAGGGCGGTGTCTTAACCTCTTGACCAACGGGCCGAAATGGTAGCGGCAGCAGGATTCGAACCAGCGACCAATCGGGTATGAACCGAGTACTCTAGCCAACTGAGCTATGCCGCCACATGAAAAGCAGCTTCAAAACCGCCATTTCCGGCGATTTCTACAATTCCTGCGACTATGATAGTATACTACAAATAGAACCAAAAGTCAAGCGCTTTTTCGAAATTTGTAGATGTGCACAGGCAGAGCGCTGCTTTTTTGCTGTTTTCAAGAAAACTTGCACAAATCCGGGCGCTATTTCTGTTTTGGCGGAAAAATGGCGGCGCAGACCACGCCGAACACCATTGCCGCCGTGATACCGGCAGAAGAGGCGGTCAGACCGCCCATGAACACGCCCAGCAGCCCCTTTTCGTCCACGGACTCCCGCACGCCCTCCGCCAGCAGATTCCCGAATCCGGTCAGGGGCACGCTTGCACCGCCGCCGGCAAACTCCACCAGCTTTGGATAAAGCCCCACCGCCGAGAGCACCACGCCTGCCACCACATATGCCGTGAGGATTCGTGCCGGCGTCAGCTTCGTATAATCGATGAGCACCTGTCCCACGGCGCACAGCGCACCGCCCACCAGAAATGCCCACAGCAAATCCATTCCCATGTCTTTCACTCCTTATTTATCATCTATCGTTGCAACAGAGTTATCTCTACCAAATGGGAGATGCCCGGAATGCTCTCGCCCTGCTGAGATGCCGTGGGGGACATCAGCGCCCCCGTGGCAGCGAACAGGATCTGACGCATTGCGCCGGTTTGCAGCGCCGGCAGGAAGTGGCCGCACAGCAGGCTTGCGCTGCATCCGCAGCCGGAACCGCCGGCGTGGGTGTCCTGCGTCCTGGGGTCAAACATCATGGCACCGCAGTCCCGGTGCACCCTGGTGATGTCATAGCCCTGTTTCATCACCAGATCGCACAGCAGCTCGCTGCCGATCAGCCCCAGATCGCCGGTGACGATGGCATCATAGGCGGAGGGCTGTGTTCCCGTGCCCTGTAAATAGCGGACAATGGTGTCTGCGGCAGCCGGCGCCATGGCAGCGCCCATATTGCTGGCATCGGTCACGCCAAGATCGACGATTTTCCCAATGCATCCGCCTGTGACGCAGATTCCGTCGGGCACGCCGTCCGGCTGTTGTAAGATCACGGCACCCGATGCGGTGCACGTCCACTGTGCCGTGGGCGGGCGCTGTCCGCCATAGGCGAGAGGAAAGCGGAACTGCCGTTCTGCGGTGGAGAAATGGGAGGAGGTCACAGCTGCCGTATATTCGCCGATGCCGGCGGATGCCAGCAGGGAAGCCGTCAGCAGTCCCTCCGCCATGGTGGAACATGCGCCGTAGATGCCCAGAAAGGGGATCTCCAGCGGCCGCAGCCCGTAGGTAGAACCGGTACACTGGTTGATGAGATCGCCGGCACAGATGCAGCTGATGTCCCCATCGGTGAGGGCGCACTTTTTCAGCGCCAGACGGACAGTCTGCTGCTGGAGGGCGCTCTCCGCCTGCTCCCAGGTCTTTTGCCCGAAGTGTGC
This sequence comes from Ruminococcus sp. CAG:330, assembly GCF_000437175.1. NCBI lineage: Bacteria > Bacillati > Bacillota > Clostridia > Eubacteriales > Oscillospiraceae > Ruminococcus > Ruminococcus sp. CAG:330. Next base: position 1,825 of record NZ_FR898038.1, read on the forward strand.
GTCCTCCTCCACGTGGTCGAAACAGCTGCCGAACGGTCCCTCGCCCTCTTTCTGCCCGACGACGGAAGCGTAGCTGATGATGCGGGGCGGATGGGGGAATTGAAATACCGCACGTGCTCTTGCATGAATCATAGAATCACCTCGCTGGTAGTGTGCCACGGGGGCGGGGGTTTATGCATGTGTGAGGTGCTGTAATTTTACATGACAAAAAGATATGAAAAATTAGGCTCCCCTGAAAGGGGTGATTCCCCATGGAATGGGGAAATGTCACGAAGTGACAAAAGGGACCGCTCAGTAAGAGCTGGCAGTGCGTAGCACTGACTGAGGGGTCTCTACCTGTGAAAAGATTTTACGAGAGAACCCCTCCGAGCGGCTTCGCCGCCCACCTCCCCTTTCAGGGGAGGCATGTCTTCTCAAACGATTTGTAGGGACACGGCGTGCCGTGTCCGCCGGTTTATGTCAAGGTACATCCCGTTGAAAACGTTCCACCGGAACGTTTCCAAAATCAAAGAACTGCAAACGGCACACAAGGGCGGAGCGGTCTTGTTCGCTCCGCCCTCGAAAAGCTGTCGCTTTTCTCACCCACCTTCCCCGTGCGCCAAAAGCATGGCGCAGGGAATTTCGCTGTCTGCGGACAGCGACTTAGAGGGACGTGCCCTCTAAGAACTCCTCGCCAACTGTGCTCAGTTGGATCAGCCTTATGGGGCAACAATTACAAAATCGCTCTGTTTCCGCACGATGGTTTTTGATATTTGTCGTTAGGATTTTCCCTTATCGTGTATCAATTCCCCGCATAAATCCGGCTTTCTGCGCAACAATAAATGCGTGCCCGAAACAGACACGCATTTTGAATTGAGGTGATCGCATTGAACATCAGCCGTGAACTCTATCAAACCATGCAGGATCAGACCGCCCCGAAATCCAAGGCGTGGAAAAACATCCCCCTCGCCTTTCTCATCGGCGGACTCATCTGCGCCATTGGCGAAGCCGGCATCCACATCCTCACCGAATTTTGCGGGGTGGAACAGAAAACCGCCTCCGCATGGATCTCCATCGGGCTGGTTGCCGTCAGCGCCGTCTGCACCGGTCTGGGCTGGTACGCCAAACTGGGCAAGCACGCCGGCGCAGGCACGCTGGTGCCCATCACCGGCTTTGCCAACGGCGTGGTATCCTCCGCCATCGAGGCACGCACCGAGGGCTGGATTCTGGGGATCGGCACGAAGATTTTCACCATTGCCGGTCCCGTCATTCTCTACGGCACAGCCGCCTCCATGGTGTACGGCATCCTGTACTACTTCT
>NZ_FR898039.1:0-41986 GCF_000437175.1 Ruminococcus sp. CAG:330
TCGCCGGTGATGATGCCGGAGACAAAGCCGCCGCCGCCGATGTTCAGCGTGTCCCAATTCATGCTGTCTTCAATGGAGTCTGCCGCTGATGCCTGAATCGGTGTCACAGTTTTGACAGCGCCGATTCCGGTGCACAGCATTGCTGCTGCGGTCAGGACAGAGACCCACTTCTTGGTTTGCTTCATGTGAAGGATCCCCCTTTTTTGAGTTAGGCAGTCCGTACCGTGGTACACCGAAATGGTGTGGTGCGGTGCTGCTTTTACGGAAAAACATTTGCTTTTATTATAGCACGCCTTGTGCAAAATTGCAAGAATAGAATCACAACTTTTCATGTTTTTGTGCATAACGTAAGAAATCAAAGACGGCTTTTTGGTATTGTGCACAATTCGTTGAAAAAGTGACTGAGTTTCCACGAAAAGATTTGGTTACTTTGCCAAATGACACTGCGGGGAAAGTGTGGTATAATACAAGAAGTGTAACCGATTTGTAAGAATTGAGATTGTTTTCGTCAGAAAGATTACAATTTGGAAAAAAGCAGGAGAAAAAGAAACAAAGCGGGAAAGAGAAAGGAAGCGGAAGAAGTTATGGCAAAGCGATCGAAAAGCGGCGTATGGGAGCGTTTTTCCCGAACGGGAGTCATTTTGATTTTGGTATATGTGATGTGTCTGATTCTGGGATTCGCCGTGCGGCTGGTGCTTTTCTCCGACCAGAAGCACAGCAGCATCATTCCGGACAAGGTGGTGGCATCCGCAGCCGGCACCTCAAAGGCAGACGGCAGTGACGGCGGACACGAGGCAACCAACCCCAACATTCTGGAGCTCAAGACCGACCAGAAGTTTCTGGCAGTTCTGGAGGGCGGAACGGCTTCCATTACCGTGAACATGGCGACCACCGGACAGGCAAGCGCCGGCGATCTGGTGTGGAGCAGCAGCAACACCGATGTGGCAGCGGTGGACAATGAGGGCGTTGTCACCGGCGTGGCAAAGGGCAGCTGTGAGATCACCGCAGCGGTTAAGGGCAACGAGGACATCTCGGTTTCTGTTCCGGTGACGGTGCGCCAGCTGGAACAGCGGGACGGCTGCACCTATGTGGACGGCATCCTCATCGTCAACAAGACCTACAGCCTCCCGTCGGACTTCGACCCTGGTAAGCTGGATGATACGGCGGAAAAGGCGTTCGAGCAGCTTCAGGCGGACGCTGCCAAGGAGGGACTGGACATCTATATTGGTTCGGACTTCCGGAGCTACTCCTATCAGGTGGATGTCTATGAGAGCTACTGCGAGACCTACGGCTGGGAGATGGCGGATACCTTCTCGGCACGTCCCGGTTTCTCGGAGCACCAGACCGGTCTGACCATTGACTGCAACACCATTGACGATGCGTTTGGACAGACCAAGGAAGCCCAGTGGCTGGCAGAGCACTGCGCAGACTACGGCTTCATCATCCGCTTCCCCGACGGCAAGGAGGACATCACCGGCTACCAGTACGAGCCGTGGCACATCCGCTATGTGGGTGTGGATACCGCCAAGGAGATCGACCAGCTGGGTGTTTCGCTGGAGGAGTATCTGGGCGTGCAGTCGGAGTACACCGGTCCGTGGGAACACTAATTGGCTGAAATACAACAGGAAAAGAGCGCTGTGCCCATGGGGTGCGGCGCTTTTTGAATTGCGCTTCGGGAATTTTCGAAAAAAATTTCAAAAAACTATTCCAAAATGCAGAAAAGTGTGTTATAATGATAACAGAGCCGTCCAACCGCACAGCGATTTGCGGCAAAACTATCAAAAAAGAGGTTTTTGACATGGAAATCAAAAAACAATTGACGACTTGTCCGAAAGAAAAACCCAAGGATGAGAGCAAGCTGGGCTTCGGCCATATCTTCACAGACCACATGCTGGTAATGCCCTACGATGAGGGTCAGGGCTGGCACGATCCGGTGATTATGCCCTATGGTGACATCACCCTCAGCCCGTCTGCAATGTGCCTGCACTACGGTCAGACCGTATTCGAGGGTCTGAAGGCATACCGCCGTGCCGACGGCGGCGTACAGCTGTTCCGTCCGGACGAAAACTTCAAGCGTCTGAACCGTTCCAACGAGCGTCTGGTCATTCCGGAGCTGCCGGAGGAGCTGGGTCTCCAGTGTCTGAAAGAACTCATCTCTGTGGAAAAGGATTGGGTTCCGCACACAGAGGGTGCTTCCCTGTACATTCGTCCGTTTATTTTTGCAGTAGATCCGTTCCTCGGCGTACATCCGGGCGAACACTATCTGTTTATGATCATTCTCTCTCCGTCCGGCCCGTACTATGCTTCCGGTCTGGATCCGGTCAATATCTACGTAGAAAACAAGTATGTTCGTACGGTTCGCGGCGGTATGGGTTATGCCAAGACCGGCGGTAACTATGCGGCTTCTCTGCACAGTCAGGCTGATGCTTATGAGCAGGGCTATTCGCAGGTTCTGTGGCTGGACGGCGTAGAGCAGAAGTACATCGAAGAAGTTGGTGCCATGAACATCGCTTTCGTCATTGACGGCGAAGTGGTAACACCGTCTTTGGAAACCGGCTCCATTCTGTCCGGTATCACCAGAAAGTCTGCTCTGGAGCTGTGCCGCTCCAAGGGCATTCCGGTTTCGGAGCGCCGTATCACCATTCAGGAGATCGCAGATGCCTATGATGCAGGCAAGCTGACCGAAGTATTCGGCACAGGTACCGCAGCAGTCATCTCGCCGGTTGGTCACCTGAAGTGGGGCGATAAGGTGATGACCATCAACAACAACAAGATCGGCCCGATTTCTCAGATGATCTATGACACCCTGACTGGCATCCAGTGGGGCAAGATTCCGGATAAATTCGGCTGGATCGTTCCCATTGACTAAGCACACATGCTGAAAAAAATTCTCTCTCCTGAAACCTGCGCAGCCTGTCGGCTCTGCTGCGGATTTGACTGTACAGACACGTGGGAATTTCCGGTACTGCCGCAGGAAACTGTGGAAGCCATGCACCGTATGGGGGTTTCGCCGAAGCTGGTTCCGGTGGGAGAGGAGCAGACATTTGCGGCACCGCCGCTGCGGGGCGAGGAACTGTTCTTCTGTCCCATGCTCTGTGAAACAGGGTGTACCATGGGGGTGGACAAGCCGTTTGACTGCCGGATCTGGCCGTTCCGCATGATGCGGGATTTGGAGGGAGCGCTGCGGATCACCGTCGCCTCCTACTGTCCCGGCATGCAGAAGTACACGGATGCACAGCTTCGTAACTTTCTGGCGGACGGACTGGCAGCGCAGATTTTGGCGTATGCGGAAGCGCATCCCGCCCACGTGAAAGCGTGGGCGCCGGAATACCGTGTGATCTGGTAAACAAAACCGTACCTTGCGCAAGTGCAGGGTACGGTTTTTTCTATTCCGGGAAGTGCTGGTACTGCGGAAACGCCTGCGCATCCAGCGTGCTCTGGAAGATGGCGAGCATGTGATTCCATGTGGCTGGATTGACAACGCCGGTGACCGGAAGACCGGTGTGCTTCTGGAACGCCTGCACTGCCTGCTGTGTGGCGGTGTCATAGGTGCCGGAGCTGGTGAGAGCGGGCAGCGAGAAGAGGAATTGTTTCCGAATCGCCTGAAGCAGTCCCTGAATCAGATAGACACCGGAATTTTGGTCGCCCAGCGTGTAGGCGAAAATACCGTCGGGAAAGATGGAGAAGGATGCGGTGGGCGGTGCAGTGTCTGTGAGATACGCCTGCACAATGGCGTTCCATGTGGCGGTGTTGGTCACGCCGGTGGGACGCAGACTGCTTTTCTGCTGAAATTCCCGCACGGCGCTGGCGGTGTTCTCTCCGTAAACGCCGTCCGGTGTTACTGCCGGAAGGTCGTAGAAGTGCGCCAGTCCGTGTAGATAAGTTTGCAGCTCAAAGATGTGTTCCTGATGCTGCTGTTCCGTGTATGCCATGGCGTGCACCTGCCTTTCAGGAGATAATATATCCGGGGGACTGATAGGGTCGTTTGTCGTAGCCGTATCTCAAATCGGAGTACAGCCCCGTGATGGCGTTCCAGACCACTGAGCCGACTGCGCTGTTTTCCGGCAGACCGTACATCTTCTGAAAGGCGATGACGGACGCTTTGGTCATGGGACCGAAATAGCCGGTGGCATTGACAGCGCCGATTTCCGGGTAGGTCTGGTGGATGTAGGAGAGGTAGGTTTGCAGCAGCCGGACGTATTCGCTGTTCGTTCCCTCCCGCAGCACCACGCCGGGATAGAGCACCACATCGTTGACAGTGGTGTCCAGCGGTACGGATTCCACAATGCCGGCATAGGCATCGTACATGGCGTGCCATGTCTGTTCGTCAATGACGCCGGTCTGGGGCAGCCCGAACACCTTTTGCAGGGATTTCACCGAGGTTTCTGTCTGTGCGCCAAAGTAACCGGTGATCTCCACCGGCTGGATGGCAGCGTAGTATGCGCCGATGACGGCGAGGTAATACTGAGAGGTGCGGACGTTCTGCCCCTGCGCCCCGATGGCAAGCGAGCCGGTGAACTGCTTTTCCACATCGCTCTGCTGGACTCCCTCGGAGTTCAGCTCCGCCAGATGCTTGACGCTGACGAAAATATAGGCGATCTGATACCACGTTGCCTCGTTGACAATGCCCGTCGGCTCCAGCCCGAAAATTCGCTGGAACTCCATCACCGCCTCCTCTGTGGGGTAGTCGAAATCGCCGGTGACATCGCCGATTTTTGGAATGGCGGGGTAGTTGCGGGAGATGCGGTTCAGCTGCACCTGAATGGTGCGGACGGGGTCGCCGCTGTATCCCAGGGCGACATCAAAGCCGGGGTAGGACGGCGTGTAGGTGCGGACGGGGGCGTTGGAAACGATGTCGATGTTCTCCCCGTAGTAGTACGTCAGGATTTCGTAGGGGGTCATGCCCTGCTGTGCCAGCGACACTGTGCCCCACTGGGAGAGTCCGTCGCAGGTGACGGTGGTGCCGTTGCAAAAGGCGGAGAAAAGCGGTTCCACATTGCCCTGCCGCCGGATGTAGCTGTTGAACAGTTCATCCACCAGCTGTCCCACGTTTTCAAAGACCTCACGGCCGTAGGTGTATTTCTGGTCGAACTGGGTGGAACTGGTGATGTCAAAGGGGTATCCTCTGGCACGGTACCACTCGGTGTAGATGCGGTTCAGGGCAAAGGTGGTAATGACGTAGATGTTGGCACGCAGGGAGTTCTCCGGCCATGTGGGGTAGATCTCGCTGGAGGCAACGTTTTTGATGTAGTCCGGAAAGGGAACGGTGACATTGTACGCCGACTCCTCCGGTCTGCCCAGATGCACCGTAATGGTCTCCGGGATGTAGGGTTCGCCAACGGGCATAGACTGCACCTCCTAGAATCGTGGTTCGTTGTTCTGAAAGACGGTTGGCTCCGGCGGATTGTCCGGATAGGCGGGGAGGGGGGTCATGGAGAAGATCTGCCTTGAGGTGATGCCGGCAAAGACCGGCACATCCTTGCTGACCTGGGGATAATAGCCGGAGAGATAGACGCTGACATCATAGGTGCTGTACGCCTGCTGGGTTTCGTCCTTGTTCAGGGAGATGCTCGCCGGCGGGGCAGGCAGGGGAACCTTTCCGGTTTCGCCCCGGCTGTTGGTGACGGAGACGTACTTGACTTGAAGATCTGCCCCCGTGCCGGTGGAAACCAGAACGGAAACACCGGGCAGGGACATGGCGTTGCCTGCGCCGCGGGTGATCACCTGAAGCCAGCCGATGTCCTCTGGTGTGCTGTCCGGGGCAGGCGGTTCCGGAACCAGCTCCGGTTTAGGCGGAGGCGCATCCAGTTCCGGCGGCGGGGCTGCCGGCGGAAGCTGGAACTCCATGACCGGTTCTTCCGGCGCTGCCGGCTCCGGTGCGGGGGGCAGCTCCTGGGGCGGCTCTGGACTGGGAGCCAATACGGGTTCAGGTTCCGGGGCTGGACTGGGTTCCGGAACTTCCTCTGGCGGTTTCGAGGCGGGGACGGGCGGCGGTGCAGATGCCTGTGCTGCACGATAGAGGCGCATCATCTCCTCCTGATATTCCTTTGGGGTGCGTGGCGGATGGTTTGGCATAACAAGACCTCCTTGTGGAATTTGGCGTTGTTTTATTCTATGCGCCGGAATGGGGGCGTATGCAAAAAGGAGCCAAACGGCTCCTTTTCAAGCTATCGGCGCTGTGTGGCCGGTTCTGTGAGCGCCTCTCTGCGGAACAGGAAGGTCATGCACCAGACGGCGGAAATGGCAACCAGAATATAGATGGCACGGCTGATGAAAGATGCAGCGCCGCCAAACAACCATGCGACGAGGTCGAATTCAAAGATGCCGACCAGTCCCCAGTTGACACCGCCGATAATCAAAAGGATCAGTGCGATTTTATCCCACATAGGTTCCACCTCTTTTCCGTACTGCGCTGCTCGTGCTGTCCGCCGTTTGCAGCGGTACAGAGGTAGTATGCCGCAGCGGGCGCAAAATATGCGCTTTCAAAAACAACAGCACCCTCCGTCTGCGTCCAGACAAAGGGTGCTGTTTTTCTATACCAGTATTCGGGTTCCGGTATTTGGAATTGAAAAAGGGGTTGCTGCCGGATGCAGCCGACACTTGTCCGTGCCGTGCGCCTCCGGGGTCGTCATGTCTCAAAAAAGGCGGGCTTTTGAGACGGGGCGGATGGTCGGATGATATATTTCATCAGCAGCCAGCTGCTGAGAAAAAGGATTCGGAAAAAATCGGATTACTTGTTCTTGATTGCAGCCTGTGCAGCAGCCAGTCTTGCGATCGGCACACGGAACGGCGAGCAGGAAACATAGTCCAGACCGATTTCGTGGCAGAACTCAACAGATGTCGGGTCACCGCCGTGCTCACCGCAGATACCGCAGTGCAGCTTGTCGTTCACCGGCTTGCCCAGTTCGATTGCCATCTTCATCAGCTTGCCAACGCCAGTCTGATCCAGCTTAGCGAACGGATCGCTCTCGAAGATCTTAGCGTCGTAGTATGCGCCCAGGAACTTGCCTGCGTCGTCACGGGAGAAGCCGTAAGTCATCTGAGTCAGGTCGTTTGTACCGAAGCAGAAGAAGTCAGCTTCCTTTGCAATTTCGTCAGCAGTCAGAGCAGCTCTCGGGATCTCGATCATGGTACCTACTTCGTAGGTCAGGTCAGAACCAGCAGCAGCGATCTCAGCGTCAGCGGTTTCTACAACGACCTTCTTTACGAACTTCAGTTCCTTCACGTCGCCAACCAGCGGGATCATGATCTCCGGCTTAACGGTCCAATCCGGGTGATTCTTCTTTACGTTGATTGCAGCCTTGATGATTGCCTTGGTCTGCATCTCAGCGATTTCCGGATAAGTAACAGCCAGACGGCAGCCACGGTGACCCATCATCGGGTTGAACTCGTGCAGAGAAGCGATGATTGCCTTGATCTGCTCAACGGTCTTGCCCTGAGCGTCAGCCAGCTTCTTGATGTCCTCTTCTTCAGTCGGAACGAATTCGTGGAGCGGCGGATCCAGGAAACGGATGGTAACCGGGCAGCCTTCCAGTGCTTCGTACAGAGCTTCAAAGTCGCCCTGCTGCATCGGTTCGATCTTTGCCAGAGCAGCCTTTCTCTCTTCTACGGTGTCAGAGCAGATCATTTCACGGAATGCTGCGATTCTGTCAGCCTCGAAGAACATGTGCTCGGTACGGCACAGACCGATACCTTCTGCACCCAGCTCACGAGCCTTCTTTGCGTCAGCCGGAGTATCAGCGTTGGTACGAACCTTCAGGGTTCTGTACTTGTCTGCCCAGCCCATAACACGGCCGAAGGTGCCGGCGATGGAAGCGTCTACAGTCGGGATGATACCGTCGTAGATGTTACCGGTAGAACCGTCGATGGAAATGTAGTCGCCCTCGTGGAAGGTCTTGCCAGCCAGCTCGAACTTCTTGTTCTCTTCGTCCATCTTGATGTCGCCGCAGCCGGATACACAGCAGGTACCCATACCACGAGCAACAACGGCAGCGTGAGAAGTCATACCGCCACGAACTGTCAGGATACCCTGAGATGCCTTCATGCCGGTGATGTCTTCCGGAGAGGTTTCCAGACGAACCAGGATTACCTTTTCGCCCTTTTCGTTCCAAGCCTCAGCGTCGTCAGCAGTGAAGACGATCTTACCGCAGGCAGCACCCGGGGAAGCGCCCAGGCCCTTGCCCATCGGAGTAGCGGCCTTCAGAGCCTTGGCATCGAACTGCGGGTGCAGCAGGGTGTCCAGGTTTCTCGGGTCGATCATCAGAACTGCTTCTTCTTCGGTCTTGTGGCCTTCGTCTACCAGGTCGCAAGCGATCTGCAGTGCAGCCTGAGCGGTTCTCTTACCGTTACGGCACTGCAGCATGTACAGCTTCTTGTTTTCAACAGTGAATTCCATATCCTGCATGTCGTGATAGTGGTTCTCCAGAGTATCACAAACCTTGATGAATTCATCGTAAGCTTCCGGGAATTCCTGTGCCATCTGAGCGATCGGCATCGGAGTACGAACGCCGGCAACAACGTCTTCGCCCTGTGCGTTGATCAGGAACTCGCCCATCAGCTTCTTTTCACCGGTAGCCGGGTCACGGGTAAATGCAACACCGGTACCAGATTCGTTGTTCAGGTTACCGAATACCATCGGCATTACGTTAACTGCGGTACCCCAGCTGTACGGGATATCGTTGTCACGGCGATATACGTTTGCACGGGGGTTGTCCCAGCTGCGGAATACGGCTTCGATCGCCAGCTTCAGCTGCTCTACCGGGTCAGACGGGAAGTCTGTGCCCAGCTGGTTCTTGTACTCAGCCTTGAACTGCTCAGCCAGAGTCTTCAGATCAGCAGCGGTCAGGTCTACGTCGAACTTCACGCCCTTTTCTTCCTTCATCTTGTCGATGAGCTGCTCGAAGTACTTCTTGCCGACTTCCATAACAACGTCAGAGAACATCTGGATGAAACGTCTGTAGGAGTCGTATACAAAACGCTCGAAAGCCGGATCCGGATTGCCCTTGATCATTGCAGCAACAACGTCGTCGTTCAGACCGAGGTTCAGGATGGTGTCCATCATACCCGGCATAGAAGCACGTGCGCCGGAACGAACGGAAACCAGCAGCGGATTGTTCAGATCGCCGAACTTCTTGCCGTTGATCTCTTCCATCTTCTTAACGCCTTCCATGACCTGAGCCATGATTTCGTCGTTGATCTTGCGGCCATCCTCATAGTACTGTGTGCAAGCCTCAGTGGTGATGGTGAAGCCCTGCGGTACCGGAAGACCGATGCTGGTCATCTCAGCCAGGTTTGCGCCCTTGCCTCCGAGAAGGTTGCGCATGGTCATGTCGCCTTCGCTGAACATATAAACCCATTTGTTTGCCATTGGTAACTACCTCCAATATAAAATTCGATTGTATGCCCCGGCTGCTTTTCTGTCCCGTAGAAAAAGGGCGAATCTGGCAAATTCACCGCTGACAACCGGCGTACTTTTATTATAACATACTTTTCCGGAAAATACTATACATTTTTTAAAAAAATTATCCCACGGTTTTTTTGGCAAGTTATACAAAAATCACAATGCCAGAAAAAAATTTGCGAAAACACTTGCAAAAGCGTTAAGATTTTGTCATAATATAAAAAGGGATACCTGCGCCGATCACCTGCGGCGCAAAAATCAAGCATTCTGTCGATTCGAGAGGATCTGCTAATAGGAGGACAAGTATCATGAATCAAGTGGTTATTCTTGCCGGCGGACACGGCAAGCGCATGAAGGCTTCCCTGCCGAAGCCGATGCTGGAAGTGCTGGACACCCCGATGCTGGGCTGGGTCATCCGTGCCTGTGAAAAGGCCGGACTGAGCCGCATCTGTGTGGTCACGGGCTATAAGGCGCAGTATGTAGAGCTGTATCTGAACAACCGGTACCGCACAGCGCTCCAGCCGGAGCAGCTGGGAACCGGTCACGCTGTGATGCAGGCGGAGAAGTTTATGCAGGAGTTCACAGACGGCAATACGCTGGTGCTCTGCGGCGATGCGCCGTTTATGGACAGCGACACCATCTCCGGTGCGCTGCGTCTGCATGAGGAGCAGGAGAACGCCGTTACCGTCATCACCGCAGAACTGGATCAGCCCAGGGGCTACGGCAGAATTCTGCGTGGCGAAAACGGCATTGCCGCCATCGTTGAGGAAAAGGACGCCACCGAGGCACAGCGTCAGGTGCGTGAGGTCAATTCCGGCGCATACTGGTTCCGCACCAAGGCGCTGCTGGAACTGCTGGGCGGACTGTCTCAGTCCAACGCACAGGGCGAGTACTATCTGACTGATACCATTGGTCTGGCACTGGAGCGCGGCATGAAGGCAAGCGCATACCGGACGGAGAATCCGGATGTGGTGCTGGGTGCGAATACCCGCCGTGACCTGCTGCATCTGAACGAGGTGGCACGCCAGCGGATTCTAGACCGGCACATGGACAACGGTGTCAACTTCGTCTGCACGGACGGCATCATCATCGGCAACGATGTGGAGATCGGCGCAGATACCACCATCCTGCCGGGCACGATTCTGAAGGGCAAGACTAAGATCGGCGCAAAGTGCACCATCGGACCCAACTGCCTCATCGAGAACTGCACCATCGGCGAGCGTGTGACCCTGAACTATGTGCAGGCGTATGAGTCGGAGATCGAGGACGCTGTCAAGGCTGGCCCGTTCGTTCACATCCGCCCCAACACACACCTGAAAAACGGCGTGAAGATCGGCGACTTCGTTGAGGTCAAGAACTCCACCGTGGGCGAACAGACCGCCATTGCGCATCTCACCTACGTGGGCGACAGCGATGTGGGCAAGAAGGTCAACTTCGGCTGCGGTACAGTCACCGTCAACTACGACGGCATGAAGAAGCAGCGCTGCGTCATCGGCGACAACTGCTTCATCGGCTGCAACACCAATCTGGTGGCACCGGTCAAGCTGGGCAAGGGCGCTTACACCGCTGCGGGTACGACCGTTACCAAGGATGTGCCGGATTATGCACTGGCAGTAGAACGTGCCGATCTGAAGGTAAAGGAGGGCTACAGCCTCCGGAAACTGCGGGATAAGCTGTTCCCGCCGGAGGACGGCGGAAAGCGGTAAGCGTCGCTTACATGCAGGAAACAACGGAACAGAATAGAAAGGATTCATGCGGCATCGGCTTGTTCTGGTGCCGCATGAAGCAGGTTATGGAAATATGGGAATTTTTGATTTATTTCGGCAGATCGAGTCGGGCTCCGGCAGCGGCTTGCAGGGCAAGCTCACATGGCTGGTGGTCGGGCTGGGCAACATTGGTTTGGAGTACGAGAACACACGGCACAACGCCGGTTTTATGGCAGTGGAACAGCTGGCGCAGACGTGCGGCGGCGACTTCCGGCAGATGAAGTTCCGCTCGGACTGCGGCGAGGCAATGGTGGGCGGCGTGCGCTGCCTGCTGATGAAGCCCACCACCTACATGAACAACAGCGGCGAGGCAGTGGCAGCGGCGGCGAATTTCTATAAGATTCCGCCGGAGCACGTGCTGGTGATGTACGATGACATCTCTCTGGCACCGGGAAAGCTGCGCATTCGCCGCAAGGGCAGCGCCGGCGGACACAACGGTATCAAGAGCATCATCGCACTTCTGGGAACGGAGGAATTCCCCCGCATTCGTGTGGGCGTCGGGGCAAAGCCCACGCCCCAGTACGATCTGGCGGACTGGGTGCTCTCCAAATTCACCCCGGAGGAACAGACCGCTCTCCAGCCGGCACTGGAACAGGCGGCAGAGGCAGCATCGCTGATCGTACAGGATAAGATGGATCAGGCGATGAATCGCTTTAGCCACTGAGCCGGCAGAGATTGCAACACCCCATACCCAAAGGAAAAGGAGGAGCCATCATGCAGTTTTTTGCGGAAACCTTTGCCAGACTGACTGCCTATCAGGAGCTGTGCAATGCCATGGAACAGGGGATTCAGCCCATCTCCCTGACAGGCGTGGCGCAGGTTCATAAGGCGCATCTGCTGGCGGCGCTGTGCAGCATACATGCGCCGCTTCTTGCGGTGACGGCGGAGGAAGCAGAGGCACGCCGTCTTTGCGACGACATCAACACCATGCTGGATCAGACAGCAGCGTGGCAGTTCCCATCCAGAGAACTGGTTCTGACACCGGTGGAGGGCGTGACGGTATCCTACGAGCACGCACGCATTGCCGCCCTGACGGCGATGCGGCAGGGGCAGTGCCGTGTCATCATTGCGAGCATTGAGGCGCTGCTTCAGCCCACCATTGCGCCGGAAGCGCTGGAGGAGCACACGCTGGTGCTGCACTGCGGAGAACAGATCGAACGGGATGCGCTGATTCAGAAGCTCATCTTTGGCGGCTACGTGCGCAGCGAGAGCGTGTCCGGCGCCGGACAGTTCTCCGTGCGCGGCGACATTCTGGACATCTTTCCCGTGCAGTGCACCGCCCCCATTCGTCTGGAACTGTGGGGCGACGAGATCGACACCCTGACGCAGTTCGATCCGGAGACTCAGCGCCGGACACAGGCGGTGGAGGAACTCCGGATTCCGCCGGCACGGGAGACACTGTTCCAGCCGGAGGAGCTTGCCGAAAAGCTCCGTGCCCACGCTCGTTCCCTGCGTGGAAAATACGCCGAAGCGGCAAAGAAAAAGCTCTGTGACGATGCGAAGAAGATCGACGCCGGCATTGTGCCGGTCTATCTGGAAAAGTATGCGCCGCTGCTGCGGGAAAAGGCGACGCTTTTGCTGGACTACGGCGTGCAGGCGGTGCTGTTCAGCGAGTACAATGCTGTGCAGGAGATGCAGCACAGCATTCTGGAGCAGTACCGGACGGACTGTCAGCTTCTGCTGGAGGAGGGGAACCTCTGCCGAGGACTGGAGGGCTACTATCAGGATCCTGCGGAGGTCATGGCACGGCTGAAATCCCTGTTCTGTGTGTGCATGAACAACTTCCTGCAGGGCGGGGAACAGATGGAGTTCCGCAAGCTGCTCTCGGTGGATGCGATGCAGACGGCGCCGTGGGGCGGCGAACTGAGCCAGCTGGTGGAGGATTTGCAGGAGTACCTCCAGCAGGGCTATTGCGTCATGCTTTTCGCCGGCAGCGAAAAGACACTGCCCATCTTGCAGCAGGATCTGCGGGAGAGCGGCATCCGCTGCGAACTCGCCAGGGCGGACAGCGTCTGGCAGGAGGGCGTGGTCTATCTGCGCACCGGCAGCCTGTCCGGCGGCTTTGCCTATCCGGAGATCCGGACGGCGCTCATCACGCAGGCGCACGCCATGCACGCCGTTGCACGGCGCACCCCCAAGCGCAAGCGGAGCGAGGAGATCCGGTCGCTCTCGGACATCGCCGCCGGCGATCTGGTCGTTCACGCTGCCCACGGCATCGGCAAGTTCCTGGGCGTGCGCCAGATCGAGATGGACGGCGTCACCAAGGACTACATCAGCATCCAGTACGCCGGAAAGGATATGCTCTATGTGCCGGTCACGCAGCTGGATGTCATCTCCAAATACATCGGCCCGCGGGAGGATGTTCATGTCAAGCTGAACCGGCTCTCCTCGCCGGAGTGGCAGCGGACACGGAATAATGTGCGCCGTGCCGTACGGGATATGGCGGACGAACTGGTGGCGCTGTACACCAAACGGGAACAGGCAAAGGGCATCGAGTTCTATCCGGACGACGAGATCCAGCAGGACTTCGAGGCACGTTTTCCCTATATCGAAACGGAGGATCAGCTCTCCGCCATTGCGGAGATCAAGCGGGACATGGAACGCCCCCGCCCCATGGACCGGCTGCTGTGCGGCGACGTGGGCTTCGGCAAGACGGAGGTCGCCCTGCGTGCTGCTATGAAATGCGTTCTCAGCGGAAAGCAGTGCGCCATTCTTGTCCCCACCACAGTGCTCGCCATGCAGCACTTTCAGACGGCGCTGCGCCGGTTTGAGCATTTCCCCGTGAATGTGGAGATGCTCTCCCGCTTCGTGCCTCTGCGGAAGCAGCGGGAGGTGCTGGCAGGGCTGAAGAGCGGCAAAGTGGACGTTGTCATCGGCACGCACCGGCTGGTGCAGAAAGACGTGGCGTTCCATGCCCTCGGTCTGGCAATCGTGGACGAGGAACAGCGCTTCGGCGTGGCGCACAAGGAGAAGTTCAAGGAGATGTTCGCCGGCGTGGATATGCTGACGCTGTCGGCAACGCCTATTCCCCGCACGCTGAACATGGCGATGAGCGGCATTCGGGATATGTCCGTCATTGCCCAGCCGCCGCAGGACCGCTATCCGGTGCAAACCTATGTCATGGAGTACAACGACGCCGTGGTATTTCAGGCGATCCGGCGGGAGCTGAAGCGGGGCGGACAGGTGTACTACATTTACAATCGGGTGAACAGTATCGAACTGGTGGCTGCCAAGCTGCAAAGCGCTATTCCGGAGGCACGGATTCTGGTGGCGCACGGCAGAATGGGCGAGGCGGAAATGTCCGAGATCTGGCGGAAACTGGTGGAAAATGAGGCGGACATTCTGGTCTGCACCACCATCATTGAAACCGGTGTGGATGTGCCCAATGTCAACACCCTCATCATCGAGAATGCGGACTATTTCGGGCTGAGCCAGCTGTACCAGCTGCGGGGACGTGTGGGGCGCTCCAACCGCCGTGCCTACGCTTATTTCACGTTCAAGCGTGACAAGGTGCTGCGGGAGGAATCCGCCCGCCGTCTGGCGGCCATGCGGGAGTTCACCCAGTTCGGCAGCGGGTTCCAGATCGCCCTGCGGGATCTGGAGATCCGTGGCGCCGGCAGCATGCTGGGCGGACAGCAACATGGTCACATGGAGGCCGTGGGATACGAGATGTATCTGCGCCTGCTGGAGGAGGCAGTGGCAGAGGCAAAGGGCGAGCCGATTCCGGAGAAACCGGAGTGCGTTGTGGATATCCACATCGACGCCTACATCCCCAGCGCCTACATCGAGAGCCTGAACCAGCGTCTGGACATGTACCGGAAAATCGCCGTGGTTTCCAGCGAATCGGAGGAATCCGACCTGCTGGACGAACTCATCGACCGTTACGGCGAACCACCGCGGCAGGTGCTGGGACTGGTGACCGTGGCACGTCTGCGCAATACGGCTGCGAACCTCGGCATCACAGAAATCGTCCAGCGTGGCGGAAAGGTGACGTTCTGCACGGAGCAGATCACACCGGACATTATTGCTGCATTTTCCGCACAGTATCGGGGCAATGTGTCGTGGAATCTGTCGGGCAAAACCGGCATCTGCGTGACGATGGAACGTGGAACTGCACTGGATTTGATACGGGATGTTTTAGAAACTATGACGAAAGTGAGAAGAATCGGGAAGTGACGTAAAACCCAACCGAAATCTTTGTGCGATTTTTGGCAGTTTCACCGGAATTTCAATCAAGATTTAGGTAAAATGTGCATAGACAAAAGTTGAAAATCATGCTATAATAACGATATTGTTATAGAGTGGCATGGTATGTGTGTCGTGCTCTATTTCGAGGAGGAGAAATACTACGATGAAGTTTATGAGAAAACTGGTGGCAAGCGTTGCTGCGGTTACGGTTGCAGCAACATCGGTTGCAACATTTGCGTTTTCTGCATCTGCCCTGACCTATGAGAACGATGCAATCGTTTCCACAGATAAGGGACCGTACACCGCATACCTGTGCATTCAGGCCGGTGCTGACAAGCGCTCTGTAACAGACGATTATCCCAATGCGGTTGAGGAAGAGAAGAACAGCAAGGGTATCAGCTGCGCAGATGCAACCTTCACAGGTAACGGCACGTATACTGTAAGCGTTACCGTTGCAAACGGTTCCGATACCATTGAGCAGCTGATGCTGGAAACCGACATCAACTCCTATGCATTTGCACCGAAGGAAGCAGAAACCGTAAAGGGCACACTGCCGACTGGCTGCACTGTTTCCATCGTCATCAATTCTATCACAGTAAAGCAGACCTCGGGCAGCAACTATCCCATCCGGTACAACGGCGCATCCAAGGGCGCACTGTGTCAGGGTGATAACGGCTCTTCCATCCGTGTGAACATTCTGAACGCCCAGACAACACCGAAGGTTTCCGATATTTCGAACGACCTCAGCAAACAGGGCGGTCTGGCTGGCGGCGACACCGTTGAAGTTTCCTTCACTGTAAGCGGTCTGGACGCAGACGGCAACGGCGGAGAGGGCAACACTGATCCGGCTACCACTACCACTACCACCACCACCACCACTACCACCACCACTACCACCGGCGACGGCGGCTTGAGTGGCGAAAAGGGTGAAACTACTACAACCGCAGCAGGCGGCAATTCCAGCAGCGGTTCTTCGTCCGGCAACAAGTCCGGCAACAACAGCACCGCTTCTCAGACCGGCGACTTCGGTATCGCAGCAGTTGTCATTGGCAGCGTTGCAGCAGCAGCTCTGGGCGCTGGCGCTTATACCGTAACCAGAAGAAAGAAGTAAACGGCTTCCCGTCTGGTTCGAACTTTTCGACAATCTCATTTTTTCATTTTTACCCCTATATAGCGAAAAGCCCTGCCTTTCCCGGCGGGGCTTTTCGTGTGTATGCAGTGTGCTGTTTTATTGGGCGTAGATGTCCCGCTGCATGACTGCCAGCTGGTCGCAGCGCTCGTTCTCCGGATGGCCGGCGTGTCCTTTGACCCAGTGGAAAGTGACTTTGTGGCGCTCCAGCAGCGGCAGCAGCTGCTCCCAGAGATCGACGTTCAGGGCGGGCTTCTTGTCGGACTTCACCCAGCCCCGCTTTTTCCAGCCGTACACCCAGCCCTTTGTGATGCTGTCCACCACATATTTGCTGTCCGTGGTGAGCAGCACCTGACACGGCTCTTTCAGAGCGGCGAGGGCGGAGATGACGCCGGTCAGCTCCATGCGGTTGTTGGTGGTTTCGGCAGCGCCGCCGGAAAGCTCTTTTTCCGCCGTGCCGTAGCGGAGAATCGCCCCCCATCCTCCGGGGCCGGGGTTTCCGCTGCATGCGCCGTCGGTGAAGATCTGTACTGTTTTCATGAAAAACCTCCTTTTCTCTCCTGCGATGCCCGGCGGCCGGAAAGCAAGATCGTGCTGCTTTTGGACAAATCTGCCGGAGCATCGCATGCGGACTCTGCTTTCTATTATACAGGAAAACGGAACGGGAATCAACTCCAAAAAAAACCGGCAGCAATTTGTGCGAATTGCATATAACAGGATCCTTGACCAACTGTGATTTTTATGGTATAATACAAAGGAGAGAGCGCTTGCGCTGCATCTGGCGGCAGCAGGCTTTAAAATCGGAAAAGTCAATGGAAAATGAGAAAAGGAGTCTTTTCCCATGAAGAAATTAACACGTGTTTTGGCGGCACTCATGGCGCTGACCATGATGGGCACACTGGCAGCATGTGGCAGTAGCGACGATTCCAAGGCGGAGTCCTCGGCGGCAGAATCCCACTACAAAGAAAATGACGAAGTTGCGGTAGACGCTTCTCTGGTGGACGATATGGTCAAGAACGATCCGGACATCAAGGGACAGACCATCTACTGGCTGGCGGATTACGATATCAATCCGGTGAACAATCAGGACAGAAGCGTTGCCCTGACGCTGTTCGAGGATAAGTATGGCGCAAAGGTGGAATATGTTTCCTGTACCTCCGACACCAAGTTCGACACGCTGGCAAGCCGTATCCTGGGCGGCGATCCGGTGGACATGTTCCCCTATGAGTGGGACGCTGTGCCCAACGGCGTCACCAAGGATCAGTACCAGCCGCTGGACGACTACCTCGACCTGAGCGACGACATCTGGAGCGATATGTCCGATGTTATCAACATGTTTGAATATCAGGGTAAGCACTACGTTGTACCGTACTGCCTGTCTGACCCGCTGCTGATCACCTACAGCCGTTCTCTCTGCGAGGAAAACGGTCTGGATGATCCGTATGAGCTTTATAAGAAGGACAAGTGGGATTGGGACACCTTCATGGATATGATGAAGACGTTCGTTTCTAACGCCAGCAACGGCGAAACACGCTATGGCATCAACGGCTGGTTCGGTCAGGCAATGGTGCAGTCCACCGGACAGGCATTCGTTACGTATGACGGCACCAAGTTCTCCAATAATATCAATAACTCTGCCATCGAAGAGGCAGAGAACACTATGGAAGAGATCATGAAGCTGGGTATGTATGACCCGACCTGGTACGGCTACCTGCCGGATGACGGCTCGACGCTGTTCTTTGGCATGGCAGACTGGGCGCTGGGTACTTCCAACGTCAAGAACGATCCCAATCCGGAGGTCAATGACGACGGCTTTGTGGAAGAAGGCGATCTGATGATCGTGCCGTTCCCGAAGCAGCCCGGCTCGGACGAGTACTATCTGAACTGCAACTTCGGCGCAAAGATGCTGGTCAAGGGTTCGGATAAGGGCGATGCAGTTGCTGCGTACATCAAGTGCGAGCGCCTGGCAGCTATGATCGACGACTATCAGGACGCTGCCAAGGAAAAGGCAATCATCCCCCAGAAGACCGCAGCCGGCAAGCTCAAGAGCTATGTGACCGAGGAGCAGTATGATGCGCTGCAGGATTATAAGGATCCCGGCAAGATTACACAGGTATTCGATTTCGGCTACGGCATGGGCAGCAGAATGTACGGCGACGGCGAGTATACCTACGAGACCAGAGGCGTTATGAACAACCTGACCAGTGCGCTGCTGAACGGCGAGAAGGATTCCTGGGCCGTGCTGCGTGATGAGTGGGCTTCTGTGATCGATGAGGTCATCGACGGCTATAACAGCAAGTAATTGAAAACGAGTTCAAGGAGGAGCGTTTTCCGCAGCAAAAGCGGAGAAAGCTCCTTTTTTATGGGCAAACGGAGCGATGGCGGTGTCTTTTCCGTGCAGTGTGCTGAAATTTTCGGAGAATGGGACTTTTTTTCCCGGAACCTCTTGATTTTTTCCGCCTGCGGTGTTATAATAAAGACAATCATGCAGCCAAAGACCGGAACCCCACCGGTCTTTCGTTTATGTAAGAGCCTGTGATGTGTGAAACGACGCAGTCAGGCAGCCGAAAATGGTTGGCATTTGCCGCCGTTCTGCCGGTGCGGAGCGGGAGCGCAAACGCTTAGAAAAAAGGAGCAGATCAGCATGAAAATGAAAAAATTCGGCGGAACCGAACGTGTGGTCTATGACTTGGTCAAGCCCATTGCGGACGAGTTCGGCTACACCATCTGGGATGTGTGTTTTGAAAAGGAAGGCGCTTACTGGTACCTTCGGGTATTCATTGACCACCCCGACGGGATCACCATCGAAGACTGCGAAAAAATGACACGTCCGGTAAATGCGGCAGTAGATGCGGCAGACCCCATCTCTCAGGCGTATGTGCTGGAGGTCGGCTCCGCCGGACTGGAGCGGGAGTTGAACCAGCCCTGGCATTTCGAGGAAAGTCTGGGCATGGAAGTGCGTGCCCGTGCGGTTCGCCCCATTGACGGAGAACGTGAATGGATCGGCGTGCTGAAGGCGTTCGACGCAGAGCATGTGACCATTGCGCTGGAAGAGGAACAGGAAGTGACATTGGCGCTGAACGATCTGTCGTATGTGCGGCGCTATGTGGCTGTGGAATTTTAAATCAAACGGAGGAATAGAAAGAGAATGGCTAACGGTTTTTTTGAGGAGCTTTCCGCACTGGGAAGCGAGACCAATGTGGACACCGATCTGCTGGTGGAGAAGGTAAAGTCCGCCATGCTGAAAGCGGCGAGAAAGGTATACCCCAACAGCGAGGAAAATCTGCGGGTGACGATCGACCCGTTGACCAAGACATTTGAAATGTACCTGATTCAGAACGTCGTAGAGGGCGAGCCGGCAGATGAGAATGAGATCAATCTGGCAGAGGCACGCACCATTGATCCGGCTGCCTATGTGGGCGGTACGGTGTCCCGCCGTCTGGATATCGCAAAGTTCGGCCGTGCAGCAGCACAGTCTGCCAAGCAGTCCATCAAGGGCGACCTGCGGGAGATCAATCGGGAGCGGATTCTGGGCGAATTCCAGCATCTGGAGAACGACTGCATCACCTGTGAAGTCAAGCAGGTGGAGGCGGGAGGCACTGTAACACTGCTCTACCATAACACCGAGCTGTATCTGTTCCGCAACGAGCAGATCCCCAACGAGAACCTGCATGAGGGACAGCTGGTCAAGGTATACATCACTACCATTGCCAACAAGCAGAAGAAGCCCATCATCAAAATTTCCCGTGCCCGCAAGGAGCTGGTAAAGCGTCTGTTCGAGCTGGAAATTCCGGAAATTTATGATGGCACCGTGGAGATCAAGGCGATCTCCCGGGAAGCCGGCTCCCGTACCAAGGTTGCTGTCTGGTCCCGTGATCCCAATGTTGACGCAGTGGGTGCCTGCATCGGTAAGAACAACGCACGTATCCGTGCCATTGTGGGCGAGTTCGGCGATCTGGAGAAAATCGACATCATCCCGTACAGTGAGGTTCCGGAGGAATTCATCGCCAGCGCACTGGCTCCGGCAAAGGTTCTGAGCGTGACCATTCTGGACAGCGAGGAAAAGACCTGCACCGTCGTGGTTCCCAACGACCAGCTCTCTCTTGCCATCGGCAACCGTGGTCAGAACGTCAAGCTGGCAGTCAAGCTGACGGGCTATAAGAAGATCGACATCAAGCCGGAGTTCAGCATCGAGCCGGAGAAGACAGAGGAGGCTCCGGCTGCACCGGCAGAGCCGCTGGATGCAGAAACTGAGGCATCTCTCATGGAGGAGTCGGATCTGGGCATGACAGAGGAGCCGGCTGCGGAAACACCGGCAACGGAGGCGAACGGGATTGAAGAGTAAAAAAACACCGATGCGCCTTTGTATCGGATGCGGAGAAATGCGCCCGAAACGGGAGCTGGTTCGTGTGCTGAAAGCACCGGACGACACCATTTCTCTGGATATCACCGGAAAAAAATCCGGCCGGGGGGCATATTTATGTAAGAACCCGGCGTGCCTTGCCGCCGCTAGAAAGGGACACCGTCTGGAGCGTTCCTTCGGTTGCCGGGTGTCGGATGCCGTATATGAGGAGATGGAGCATGCACTGCAAACAGAAGTTATGGAATCTGCTGACCATCTGTCGTAAGGCGGGAAAGATGCAGATGGGGCTGGAACCGGCAAAGGATGCGCTGCTGCATCAGACCGCAGCGGGACTGCTGCTGGCAGCCGATGCGTCGGAGAACACCAAAAAGGAAGCTGCTTTTTTCAGTGCAAAAGCAGGGGTACCGCTGCTGGAACTGCCGTTCACGAAGTTTGAAATGGGGCAGGCAGTGGGCAGAGCGTCGGCAGTGTTTGCCGTCTGCGATGCCGGATTCTTCCGGCGGATGCAGGCGCTCACCCGGGAGAACAGCGGAGAAAATGCATAGCGTGCCGCACGATCTGTGCGGATAGAGGAAATAAGGACAGCACGCCGCCGGAGCGTCCGGAGCGGGCTGTCGTGAGAACCAAGATGAGGAGGATTTTCGCCTATGGCAGCAAAGAAAGTAAAATTGAGTGACGTTGCAAGAGATCTGCACATCCCGACGCAGGAACTGATCACATTTTTTATGGAACGGGATGCAAATGGTGTCAAGAAAAAGGGTGTCACTGGTCTGACAACAGAGGAGATCAACCTGGCGCTGGAATACTATTCCCAGAAGTCGCAGGTTGAAAACTTTGACAGATATTTTGCCACCAAGAGTGCGCCGAAGCAGAAGCAGGATAAGAAGCCGCAGTCCGGCGAAAAGAAGCAGCCGGAGAAGAAGAACGGCGACCGCAAGCCGGCAGAGCGTCGCAATGGCGGTGCGCCTCAGGGCGGAAAGAAGCCTGTTGCACCGGCAGCACAGCCGGAGAAGAAGCCGGCAGAGGAAAAGAAGCCCGCAGCACGGAAGCCGAAGCAGCCGCATCAGGCACCCAAGGCACAGAACCGTGGCGAGCGTCTGCACGTGGAAGTGGAGATGGCATCCGCAGACAGCGTGACTACCGAGAAGCGCCGCACCGTCGATACCCGTGGCTCTTATGTGGATCTGGATAAGTACAATCAGCACTATGAGCAGATCGCACCGGCCGGCAAGTACAGCAAGGATACCTATTCCACCAAGAAGCAGAAGATCACCCAGAAGTCCGCACAGCGCAGCCGTCAGAAGTACTCCACCAAGCGGGAAACCGAGCAGGATAAGCTGCGCCGTCTGGAACTGGAACGTGCCCGGAAGCGCCAGCTGCATGTGCGCATTCCGGATTCCATCACCGTTGGCGAACTGGCATCCCGCCTGAAAGTTACCGCAACCGAGGTCATCAAGAAGCTGATGATGCTGGGCGTTATGGCGACCATCAACGAGGAGATCGACTTCGACACCGCATCGCTGGTGGCAGAAGAGCTGGGCGCAAAGGTAGAACACGAGGTCATCGTCACCATCGAGGAACGTCTGATCGACGAGGACGACGACAGCGAGGATACACAGGAACGCTGCCCGATCGTTGTAGTTATGGGTCACGTTGACCACGGTAAGACCTCCATTCTGGACCGCATCCGTCATGCCCACGTCACCGCAGGAGAAGCCGGCGGTATCACCCAGCACATCGGTGCATATCAGGTGCAGTACGAGGGCAAGGACATCACATTCCTGGATACTCCGGGACACGAGGCATTTACCGCAATGCGTGCCCGTGGCGCAAATATCACGGATATTGCCATTCTGGTCGTTGCCGCAGACGACGGCATCATGCCCCAGACCGTTGAGTCCATCAACCACGCCAAGGCAGCCGGCATCTCCGTTATCGTTGCCATCAACAAGATGGATAAGGAGGGCGCAAACCCCGACCGTGTCAAGGAAGAGCTGACCAAGTATGGCATGGTATGCGAAGAGTGGGGCGGCGACGTCATCTGTGTGCCGGTTTCCGCAAAGACCGGCGAGGGCATTGACGACCTGCTGGAGAACATCCTTCTGGTGGCAGAGACCAGCGAACTCAAGGCAAATCCGGATCGCCGTGCCAAGGGTACGGTTGTGGAAGCACGTCTGGACAAGGGACGCGGCCCGATTGCAACCCTGCTGGTACAGAACGGTACCCTCCACACCGGCGATGTCATCATCGCAGGCACCGCCGTTGGCCGTGTTCGTGTGATGACCAACGACAAGGGCACTGTGGTTGAGAGCGCAGGCCCGTCTGTGCCGGTAGAGATCACCGGTCTGGCGGAAGTGCCGGAGGCAGGCGATATCTTCAACGCCGTTGAGGATGAGCGTCTGGCAAGAGAACTGGTAGAACAGCGGAAGCACGAGGCAAAGCAGGCGAAGTTCAACGAGTACCAGAAGGTAACGCTGGATAACCTGTTTAGCCAGATCGAGCAGGGCGAGATGAAGGAACTGTCCCTTATTGTCAAGGCAGACGTACAGGGCTCTGTGGAAGCCGTTACCCAGTCGCTGGAGAAGCTGTCCAACGAGGAAGTTCGGGTTCGTGTCATCCACGGCGGTGTCGGCGGAATCAAGGAGAGCGATGTCATGCTGGCAAGCGCATCCAACGCCATCATCATCGGATTCAACGTTCGTCCTGACCAGACTGCCGAGGAGATCGCAGCACGGGATAAGGTGGACATCCGCACCTATCGTGTCATCTACGATGCCATCGAGGAGGTCGAGACGGCAATGAAGGGCATGCTGGCACCGAAGTTCCGGGAAGTTGTCATGGGCCGTATCGAGGTTCGTCAGGTCTACAAGATTACCAACGTTGGTCAGGTTGCCGGCGCATACGTCCTCAGTGGCAAGGTCACCAGACAGTGCCAGATCCGTGTGGTACGTGACGGCATCGTCATTGCGGAGGATAAGATGTCCAGCCTGAAGCGGTTCAAGGATGACGTGAAGGAAGTCGGCGAGAGCTACGAATGCGGTATCACGCTGGAGAAGTTCCGTGACTTCAAGGAAGGCGACATCTTCGAGGCGTTCATCATGGAGGAATATCAGGACTAAAAATCCGTGCAGAATGTGTGCGGGAGAATAGCAACCGATTTTGAAAGAAATCAGAAGACGAGCTGGAAGATGAGGTGGAATCAACCAAGATGGCAAGCTATAAAACCAATCGAACAGAAGAGGACATCTTGCGGGAGATGACAGCAATTCTGCGGGAACTGAAAGACCCCCGCATTGACCCTATGCTGACTGTGGTGCGGGCAGAGCTGTCCCGGGATCTCTCGGACTGTAAGATTTTTGTGTCCAGCCTTTCCGGACAGGAGACCGCCAAGCGCTCCTGTCAGGGACTGGACAGTGCATCCGGATTCATTCGGCGGGAACTGTTTCACCGCCTGAAGATCCGGAAGTGCCCGGCGCTGCACTTTGTGGCAGATGACTCCATCGCACACAGTGCGGAGATCAACCGGAAGCTGCACGAGATTTTGCCGGCAGAGGAGTCCGGCGACGAAACGGGAGAGGAGTGACGCAGTTGCAGGAATTCACCCTGAAAGAAACCGCACAGTGGCTGCAAAATTGTGAGGATGCCCATATTCTCATTCACCGCAGTCCGGACGGCGATTGCATCGGTTCCGGCTATGCGCTGGCGGAGGCACTTCGCCAGATGGGGAAGCGTGCTGCCGTGCTGTGCAGCGATCCCATTCCCGAACGCTACCAGTTCCTGCTGCCCAAAGAGGCGCAGCAGATCTTTTCGCCCAAGTGCGTCATCTCGGTGGATGTGGCAGATGCCAAGCTGCTGGGGGAGAACCTCCAGCCGGTCTACGGCGAGTGCGTAGATCTGAGCATCGACCATCACATCTCCCACCGGCAGTTTGCCGGGGCGCTCTGTCTGGACGGCAGCGCAGCTGCTGCCTGCCAGATCGTGTACCAGCTGGTGCAGCTGGCCAGATCGGGTCCCAGCTGGTGCAGCTGCTGCCGGTGACGCTGACGGATTCTATGGCGGCGTGCCTGTATACGGGCATTGCTACGGATACGGGCTGCTTCCAGTTTGACAACGTCAGCCCTGCCACCCACCGCATCGCTGCAGATCTCATGGAGCGCTGCCCCGATGTGAACTATGCCTGGATCAACCGGCAGATGTTTGCGGTGAAGAGCATGGGACGGCTGCATCTGGAACAGCTGATGATCGACCATCTGGAACCGTATTTCGGCGGAAAATGTATACTGATCTGTATCACGCAGGAATTTATCCGGAAGTTCGGGATCGATGATGCCGAGCTGGAGGGCATCGCTGGTTTTCCGCTTCAGGTGCAGGGCGCTGAGGTCGGAATCGTCATGAAAGAAAAAGAACCGGAAAAGTTCCGCATTTCCATGCGTTCCGCCGGTGAAACCGATGTGTCCGCCATCTGTGCGGCGCACGGCGGCGGCGGGCACAGGAAAGCGGCAGGCTGTCTGGTGTGCGGTCCGGCGGCGCAGGTGCGTGCGGTGCTGCTGAAATCTGTTTCGGAGGTGCTGAACACGCCATGAGTCAAGAACAGCTGCAGGGGGTTCTCTGCATGAAAAAACCGCCGGAGTTCACCTCCTTTGATGTCATTGGCAAGCTGCGGGGCATTCTGCACATGCGGCGGCTGGGACACACGGGAACGCTGGACCCGATGGCAACCGGCGTGCTCCCCATTCTGGTGGGGCGTGCCACACGGGCGTGCGATATTCTGCCCGATCAGGACAAGACCTACCGTGCACAGGTGCGGTTTGGCTGGGAGACGGACACCGAGGATATCTGGGGCACAAGAACTGCCGCCTATCCGGAGATGCACGTGACACGGGAGGCGCTGGAAGCAGCATTGCCGCAGTTCGTGGGGGAGATCTCGCAGATTCCGCCCATGTACTCGGCGGTTTCCGTGGAGGGCAGACGGCTGTACGACCTTGCCCGAAAAGGGTTGGTCGTGGAGCGTCCGGCACGGCAGGTGCAGGTGTACGAGATCGTGCTGGAGTCGTTTGACGAGACATCACAGGAAGCTGTGCTGTCCGTCTCCTGCGGCAAGGGTACGTACATCCGGACCCTTCTCGCCGATCTGGGGCATGTGCTGGGCGGCGGTGCTGTGATGACAGCACTCTGCCGCACCCGTGCCTCCGGCTTTACGCTGGAACAGAGCTATACCTTTGATGAGGTGACGGAGATGTGCCGCATGGGAACGCTGGGAGCGCATTTGGTACCCACAGACCGGCTGTTTGCCAGTCTGCCGGAGCTGCGCTTTTCTGCGGAGCAGACTCAGCGCTACTGCAACGGCGTGAAGCTGCCGCTGGAACAGGTGGCAGGCGTTGTGCCGGAACACACGGAATACCGTGCCTATGGGGCGGACGGCGGATTTCTGGGCATTGCACAGGCGGAACCGGAGACGGGACTGCTCCGTGTGGGGAAGAATTTCAGTTAGAACGAGAGGTCGCTTGCATGGCGAAACTTATCACAATAGAACAGCCGCTGGAGCGGGAGAGCGCCGTGGCGCTGGGCTTCTTTGACGGCGTTCATCTGGGACACCGTGCCGTCCTGCGTGCGGCGGCGGACTGTGCGGCGGAAAAAGGACTGCTGTCCGGCGCATTTACTTTTGCCGCAGATTCCGTGCCGGTGAAACAGGGCAGAACGCTCTCCTATCTCTATACCGATCGGCAGAAAATGCAGGAACTGGAGGCATGCGGCATTGAGCGGGTGTACTGTCCGCCGTTTTCGCAGCTCTGCGCACTGGACGGCGCTGCATTCTGCCGGGAGGTTCTGGCGGGACTGTTCCACGCCAGAGAGGTCTTTTGCGGCGGGGATTTTCACTTCGGCGCAAAGGCAGCCTGGGATGTGGCATCTCTGCGGCAGTTCGGTGCGGAGATGGGCTTTGCTGTGCATCAGGTGGCGCCGGTGCTGGCAGACGGGGAGAAGATCTCCTCCAGCACCATCCGGCAGGCACTGCTGGACGGCAAACCGGAACAGGCGGCTGCCTTGCTGGGTGCGCCGTATGCCGTGCTGGGAAATGTGGTGCACGGGGCAGCGCTGGGCAGAACCCACGCCGTTCCCACCATCAACATCCCTTTTGCGGCAGGACAGCTGGTTCCGCGGTACGGAGTCTATGTGTCCCGTACCCATACGCCCCAGGGGTGTTTTGACTCGGTGACGGACATCGGCGTAAAGCCCACGGTCAGCGAGGCGCAGCTGCCGGCGGCAGAGACATTCCTGCTGGACTTTTCCGGTGACCTGTATGAACAGCCCTGCCGGGTGGAGCTGCTCCACTTTTTGCGGGGTGAGCGGAAGTTCCCGAATGTGGAACAGCTGTACCGGCAGATCGCACAGGATCAGAAAGACAGCCGGGAATGGCTGAAGCAATCAGAAACAGAAACGCCTGCTGGCAGGGCAGGCTTGCAATAGAAAGGAAGAACAAGCAATGGAGAAGCGAGTAAGAACAAGATTTGCCCCCAGTCCGACGGGCTATATGCACATCGGCAATCTGCGGACGGCACTGTTTGCCTATCTGATCGCCAAGAAGCAGGACGGCGATTTCATCCTGAGAATTGAGGACACCGATCAGGAGCGCTACGTGGAGGGCGCTGTGGATGTCATCTATGACACCCTGCGGGTTGCAGGACTGAACTGGGACGAGGGCCCGGATATCGGCGGCCCGGTTGGCCCGTATGTGCAGTCGGAGCGCATGGGAATGTTCAAGTCCTATGCGGAAGAACTGGTCAAGACCGGCCACGCTTACTACTGCTTCTGCGGCAAGGAGCGTCTGGAAGAGGTGCGGAAAATTCAGGAGGCTTCTCACATTGCCCCCATGTATGACCGCCACTGCCGGAACCTGTCGCCGGAGGAGATTCAGGAGAAGCTGGATGCCGGTGTGCCCTATGTCATCCGTCAGAAAATGCCGCTGGAGGGAACGACCACATTCCACGATGACATTTACGGCGATGTTACCGTAGAGAACAGCACGCTGGACGACCAGATCCTGATCAAGACCGACGGCATGCCAACCTATAACTTCGCCAACGTGGTAGACGACCATCTCATGGGTATCACCCACGTGGTACGTGGCAACGAGTACCTCTCTTCTGCGCCGAAGTACAACCTGCTGTATCAGGCATTCGGCTGGGAAGTACCGGAGTATGTGCACTGTGCACCGGTCATGAAGGACAAGACCCACAAGCTGTCCAAGCGAAACGGCGATGCCTCGTTCCAGGATCTCATGGCAAAGGGCTATCTGCCGGAGGCAGTCATCAACTTTATTGCACTGCTGGGCTGGGCACCCTCCGGCGAGTACAACGAGCAGGAGATCTTCTCTCTGGACGAGCTGAAAAAGGCGTTCGAGATCAGCGGCATCAGCAAGGCGCCGGCGATCTTCGATGACCAGAAGCTCCGTGCCATCAACGGTGCTTATGTGCACAAGATGGATCCGGAAGAGTTTGCCAAGGCAGCAGAGCCGTACATCCATCAGGTGGTAAAGCGCACCGATATTGACCTGCCGCTGCTGTGCAGTGTGCTCCAGAACCGCACCGAGGTATTCTCCGACATTCCGGAGCAGGTGGATTTTATTGATGCTCTGCCGGAGTATGATGTGGAGATGTACCGCCACAAGAAGATGAAGACCACGCCGGAGACCGCACTGGAGGCACTGAAAGCCGTTGTGCCGGTGCTGGAGGGCATTGACCAGTGGGATGTGGAGCACATCCACGAGGCACTGTTTGCAAAGATCGCAGAGCTGGGCGTGAAGAATGGCTGGATGCTGTGGCCGGTTCGCACGGCAGTTTCCGGCAAGCAGTTCACCCCCGGCGGCGGCGTAGAGCTGTGCGCAATTCTGGGCAAGCAGGACACCATGGACCGCATTCAGAAGGGCATCGGCAAGCTGTCGGCTGCCTGCGGTGCGTGAAAAAACGCTTACCATTGATTCTTTCGTATGGTTATCACGATGCTATCACAATGAACTGATAGAATAAATGTAATCTCTGCGTGTCCCACGCATGCACGAACAGAAGGAGGCAATCACAAGGATGATTGAAGTCAAACATCTGACCAAACACTACGGGGATAAGGTTGCCGTCAGCGACATCAATTTTGTCGCAGAGGACGGCGAGATTCTCGGTTTGCTTGGTCCGAACGGCGCCGGAAAATCCACGACCATGAACATGCTGACCGGCTATATCAGCTCCACTTCCGGTCAGGCGCTCATCAACGGCAAGGATATCCTGGAGGAACCCATTCAGGCGAAGGCTTGCATCGGCTATCTGCCGGAGCTGCCGCCGCTCTATGTGGATATGACCGTCATGGGGTATCTGAACTTTGTCTATGACCTGAAAAAATGCAAGCTGCCACGGAAGTCCCATTTGCAGGATGTCTGCAATCTGTGCAAGATCGGCGATGTGTCGCACCGTGTCATCAAGCATCTGTCCAAGGGCTACCGCCAGCGTGTCGGTCTGGCACAGGCGCTCATTGGTAATCCGCCGATTTTGATTCTGGACGAGCCGACCGTTGGTCTGGACCCGAACCAGATGATCGAGATCCGAACGCTTATCAAGAAGCTGGGAAAACGGCACACCGTAATTCTCTCTTCCCACATCCTGTCGGAGATTCAGATGGTCTGCGACCGGGTGGTCATCATCGACCACGGACAGGTTGTGGCGCAGGGTACGCTGGACGATCTGTCCAAGTCGGTTTCCCACAACAATAACCTGATCGTCCGCATCAGCGGCCCGAAGAGCGAGGTGCTTCAGGCAGTCCGCACCATTGACGGTGTGGTAAAGGTAACCGCAGACATGGAGCGGGAACCGGGCATCTTCGAATACGAGATCGCAGCAAAGATGCAGGCGGATGTTCGTCCGGCACTGAACCGGATGGTGCAGGAGCACGGCTGGTGCATCTATAAGATGGAACTGGGCGAGATGACGCTGGAGGACATCTTCAAGAAGATCACCATGGGCGAGGATGTCAAGCTCTCTGTTCCCCAAAAACCGGCTGCCGCTCCGAAAAAGCCGGACACAGTCAACAAAACCACGACAGCAGCAGAAGCGCCGGCAGAGCCGGACAAGGCTGCATCTGAGGAAGGAGGCGAAAACTGATGGGTGCGATTTATCGGCGGGAAGTTGGTGCGTTTTTCACGTCCAGCATTGCCTATGTATTTCTGACCGTATTCTATCTGGCCTCCGGCTATTTCTTCTTCGGAAGCTGTCTGGCATCCGCAACCACGGATATGTCCAGCGTTTTCTCCAGTCTGTTTCTGATTGTGACCATTTTGATCCCGATCCTGACCATGCGCCTGTTCAGTGAAGAGAAGAAGCAAAAGACGGAGCAGGGACTCCTGACCGCACCGGTTTCCATCGGCGGCATTGTGCTGGGCAAGTATTTCGCAGCGCTGACCATGTACACCATTGGCATTGCCATTCTGTTCCTGTATGCGCTGATCCTGAGCTTTTTCGGCGCAGTGGCGTGGGGCATTGTGGCAGCCAACGTGCTGGCACTGTTTTTCCTTGGCGCAGCATTCATTGCAGTGACTTTGTTCATCTCGTCCCTGACGGAAAATCAGGTGGTCGCTGCCGTCATCGGCATCATTGCCCTGCTGGCGCTGTACCTTCTGGATCTGATCGCACAGTTGGTGGACAGCGTACCGGTTCTGCCCACTGTGCTGAATGCGCTTTCATTCTACACCCGGTACTATGACTTTACATGCGGTTTGTTTGATCCGGCAAGCGTGCTGTTCTATATCAGTACCGCAGTGCTGTTTAACTTTTTTACCGTCCGTGTGTTTGAAAAACGGCGCTGGAGCTGAGAGGAGGACATTACAGCATGCAGAAGCAAGATAAAAAGAGCGAAAAGACTGCCGCTCCCATCTCAGAGGAGAAGCGGCAGAAGAAAATGCAGGTGCGCAAGAAGCTGAAGTACGGCGGAATTGCCACCGCAGTGACCGTGATCTTTGTGGCAGTGGTCGTTCTGCTGAACGTCGTTGTCGCACAGGTCTGCAAGCGGAATCCGGATGCTGTGCTCGACCTGACCACGGCAAATCTCTACGAGATCAGCGATGACACCGTCGACTACATCAAGAATCTGGACCAGGATGTGGAGATTGCAATCTCTTCGGAGGAAAGCACATTCCAGAGCGACAAGTACTATAAGATGATCTCGGAGACCATCTCCAAGTATCAGGGGTACTCTGATCACATCAGCGTGACCTACTTCGACACTACCAAGGATCCGGACATCCTGTCCAAGTATCAGGATCTGTACGCCGGCGACATCAGCTCCAACCAGATCATTGTCACCAGCGGCGACCGGATCAAGGTATATTCTCTGACTGATATGTTTGAGATCGATCAGGACAAGTACCAGTCCTATTATTATGGCTATGCCTCTCTCAGCGACTGCATCACCGGTTTCAAGGGCGAGCAGACGCTGACCACCGCCATTATGAACGTTACCGATTCCAATCCGAAGTCCGTGGCAGTCATCACCAAGAGCAACGGCAACTATATTTTCAGCGCAACACAGGCAAATGCCTACGCTGTGACAGCAATGGAAAACCTGCTGAATGACAACGGCTATGATGTGAAGGAACTGGATATGGTAAACGATACGCTGGATGCAGAGACCTACGACATCGTGGTACTTCCGGCACCTGCCAACGACCTGACCATGGATGCCATCAAGAAGTTGCAGGACTTCCTGCAAAATGACGGCAATCTGGGCAAGCAGCTGATCTACGTTGCCGATTACACCCAGTCCGTCACCCCGAATCTGGATGCATTCCTGAAGGACTGGAACCTTCAGGTGGATAGCAGCTATGTGCGGGAGGACGACAACAACCGGAACCAGACCGTACAGATCGTGGCATCTGCCGGCAAGGGTTTGATCGCCCCCATCGTATCGCTGGGCGATTCGGAGAACTACGGCGGCAATCTCGCCAACAGCAGTCTGCCCATCGTGGCACCGCTGGCACGTCCCATTCAGAAGCTGCCTTCCAATAACGGCCGTGTGGTATACAGCTTGCTGCAAAGTTCCGACACTTCTTATGCATACCCGCTGACCCAGCAGGCGTCCTCCGGAGAGGACACCACGGAGTCAGCTTCCGAAGAGAGTCAGGAGGCAACCGAGGCAACGACCACAGAGGGCGCTGCCACCACAAGCTTTGACACGGATTCCGCCGTTCGTGGTGCGAATACTGTCATGGCACTGAGCCAGAGCCAGCAGTCCACCGGCAGCGACCTTATTGAGAGCGATGTCATCGTGCTTGGCTCGATGGCAATGATGGACTACTATCTGACGCAGGATTCCTCTTATAACAATGCGGAATACTTCATCGGCGTTCTGAACTCCGTGTGCGGCAAGGAGGACAGCATCGTCATTGCGTCAAAGGATATGACGGCCACCTCTATCTCCGCAACCCAGACACAGCTCGTTACCCTGCGCACCATCGTGGTATTCCTGATTCCGCTGGCAGTTGCTGCGGCAGGTATCGTGGTATTCCTGCGCAGAAGAAACCGCTGACGGCAGAACAAAACGGGTTGGAGCCAACGCTCCGACAACATTGGAAAGGATGAAAAGAAATGCGCAGGAAATGGCTTGGAATCGCAGGCGGCGTGGTTCTGGTTGCGGCGCTTGGCGTAGCGGCTTTTCTGCTGCTGCGGGACGGCGGCACGGAGGAGTCCTCCGGAAATTCCGGCGAGGAGAGCAGCACTGCTTCCATTTCGCTGGTTTCTCAGGAATCGAACGATGTCACCTCCATTGATGTCACCAATTCCACTGGCAGCTTCGAGGTCGTTCGGACGGCAGAGGCAACAGATGACGGCAACGCCACCTATGCCATTGCCGGATGGGAGGATCTTCCCACTGATACTTCGACCATCTGGACGCTGCCCAACAACGCCTCTTCTCTGGAGGCAGACGGCGTAGTGGAGGAGAACTGCTCCGATCTCGCCAAGTTTGGTTTGGATGAGAAAACGGCAATCGCTGTGACACTGCATTTTGCAGACGGCAGCGACTATGCGTTCCGTGTGGGCAATGCCGTTTCTGGCGGCAGCGACACCTATGTCGCACCAGCGGATACAGATACGGTGTACACCGTGCGGACTTCCCTGGTCGCCAACTTCTCCAAGGCATCCACAGACTTTCTGTCAAAGACCGTTCTGGAGGAGCCGGCAGAGGATGATTACCCCATTGTCAACAGTGTAAAAGTGGAGCGCAAGGACATTGACTATGTGCTGGAGCTGGACTACGACAAGAATTCGGCGAAAAGCGACTCCCTGAGCGGCTCTGTGGCAACCCATGTGATGGTTTCTCCGGTACCCGCTTATCTGAGTCCGGATCGCTCGAAAGATGTGACCAACGGCATGTTCGGTCTGAAGGCGGACAGCATCGTCTATCCGCACCCCACGGAGGAACAGCTGGCAGAAACAGGCATCACGGATCCGTTCGCAACGGCAACCATGGCCTGTGATGACGGCAACACCTATGTGCTGAAGATTGGCAATCGCTTTACTGAAAAAGACGACAGCGGCACAGAAACCGCATACTACAACATCTATCTGGATGGGGTGGATGTGGTTTACCGCATCGCAGAATCCGACTGCTGCTGGGCAACGGTCACTCCGACCGACGTTGCCTCCCGGCTGGTTCTGGCGACTTATGTCTGGAATATCGGCGATCTGACCGTAAAGGCAGAGGGCGAAGAGGACATGCACTTCGAGGTGAACGCCACCAGCAAGAAGGATGCAGCGGTCAAGCTCAATGGCAAGGAAATCGATGCAGAGCGGTTCCGCCTCTTCTACACGTTCCTGCTGAAAACCGTGGCAGAGGAGGTCAAGCTGGACGGCGACACCAGCGGCACACCGCTGGCAGAGATCCAGCTCTCCACCAAGGATGGCAAGGAGCTGCATGACTACACCTTCTACAAGATCGACGACTTCACCTGTCTGATCGCCGTGGATGGACAGTCGGCGTATACCACCAGAATGTCTTATCTGGATACGCTGCGCAGCAACATGGAGATCTTTGACACCGATCAGGATTTTGCCACCAACTGGAGCTAAGTCTATCAACGCAAATGTGGATTGGATACCATGAAAGGAAAGGAAGGCACACGATGAATCAAGAATTTTTAATGTACCGTGGATATCCGCTGGTACGAAGCGGCAATCAGATCTATTACGGCAGTATGTCAGAACCTTATGTGGTAATGATGGAAATCACCCAGCAGCATCAGACCGAAGACGGGATTTCTGTGGCGGATAAGATCAGGGTTTATCAGATTGCAACCAGGGAACAGAACCCGATGAAGGCAGTCAAGAAGAATTCCGAGCGAAACAGCCTGTACGCTGCCCTTGACTTGGCGGGTGCATGGCTGAAGCACGGCGACAGCGCTGAAAAGTAAGTTCCGACACCTTCTCTCCCCATTTTCCCAAACACGATAAGCGAAGAGCCGCCTTGTCCTGCGTTTGCAGGCGGGCGGCTCTTTCTGTTGCACGTTTTCGGAAAAATATCATGAAAAATGAAAAAAATAATTGACAATTGTGTGTAGACTTGCTATAATAAAAAGCAGGAGCTTTCGGCAAAAGCATAGATTTTCACCCGAATTTCCGCAGAATTCGCACGGATGCGGGCGGCGGAGCAATGGGAAGAGAAAGGTTGGTACCAAATGAGACGACATTGGAGATACAGCGGTATTGCGTTCGGACTGATTGCTGCGCTGTTGACAGGATGCAGTGCAGACAGCAAGGAAAGCATTGCGATGCAGGATCAGATATATGCGGATGAGGCGATGCCGGCAGATGCTACGGCATCCGGCGAGAACTATCAGGAGATTACGGAAAACGCCTTTTGCGACACGGTGCAGCAGCCGGTGTCAACGTTTTCCGCCGATGTGGATACGGCATCCTACAGCAACCTCCGCCGAATGATCCGGTGGGGATATCGGATGGCGGACATTCCGGCGGATGCCGTTCGTGTGGAGGAGCTTGTCAATTACTTCTCCTATGATTACCGGCTGCCGGAGGGGGACGAGCCGTTCGGTGTGACCATGCAGGTGGCGGAATGTCCGTGGAATACAGAACATCAGCTGCTCTCCATTGGTCTGAAAAGTCAGGACATTGACTTTACTGAGGCAAAGCCCAGCAATCTGGTCTTTCTGCTGGATGTCTCCGGCTCCATGCAGGATGCGGACAAGCTGCCGCTGTTACAGCAGGCGTTCACCATGCTTTCGGAGAATCTCACGGCAAAGGACCGTATTTCCATTGTGACCTACGCCGGCAGCGATGCAGTTTTGCTGGAGGGCTGTCCCGGCGATCAGAGCACGGTGATTTCCGCCGCCCTCAGCGATTTGCAGGCGAGCGGCAGCACCAACGGCAGCGCCGGCATTGAAACGGCGTATGCGCTGGCGGAGAAGTTCTATTTGGAGGACGGCAACAATCGGGTGATTCTGGCGACAGACGGGGACTTGAACGTGGGTGTGACCTCGGAACACGCTCTGTCGGAGCTGATCTCCCGGAAAAAGGAGTCCGGCGTCTATCTGACTGCGCTGGGATTTGGTACGGGGAACTTGCAGGACAACAAACTGGAAACGCTGGCGGACGACGGAAACGGCATGTATGCCTACATTGACTCGGTGACAGAGGCACGGAAGGTGCTGGTGGAGGAACTCGGGGCGAACATGGTGACGGTGGCGGAGGACGTGAAGCTTCAGGCGACGTTCTCTCCCGCACAGGTGGCGCAGTACCGTCTGATCGGCTATGAGAACCGGCTGCTCTCCCAGGAGGACTTTGAAGACGACACCAAGGATGCCGGAGAGATCGGCGCAGGACATACGGTGACGGCACTGTACGAGCTGGTGCTGACCGATCAGGCGCTTGCGCCGGAAAATGCGGATGCGTGGATGACGCTTGATGTACGCTATAAAAAGCCTCACGCCAAGACGAGCCAGCTGCTGGAATATCAGCTCCTGGCATCGGATTACACCGATTTTCCGTCGGAGGACTTTCAGTTCGCATCGTGCGTGGCGCAATTCGGAATGATCGTGTGCAACAGCGCCTACTGCGGCGGGAGTGTGTTACAGGATGTGCGGGAGCGTCTGAATGCAATGGGGGAGCAGACGGATGTGTATCGGGCGGAATTTTGCGATCTGGTGAATACGCTTGAGGAATAAGCCGTGAAAAGAGAATAAAATGAGAAAAGCGGATGGGTTTTGAAACCGATCCGCTTTTTGTGTTCTGACGAATTAGAATAGTGGGGGAGTTGGACAAAAAGAAATGCAGCACACAAGCGGTAACTTGCGTGCTGCATCATGGAAGAGATAATACAATGCAATGGAGCGGATTACGAGGCTCGAACTCGCTACCTCCACCTTGGCAAGGTGGCGCTCTACCAGATGAGCTAAATCCGCATCCGGAATGATTTACAGTAAACCGTTCTTACGACAAACCGTTTCACATTCCATGGTGCCTCCGATCGGAATCGAACCAATGACACGGGGATTTTCAGTCCCCTGCTCTACCGACTGAGCTACAGAGGCATCACAGCATGGCTGCATGGCGATCTGGATGGGATTCGAACCCACGACCTCTGCCGTGACAGGGCAGCGTTCTAACCAACTGAACTACCAGACCATGTGGTGGAAACTATAGGGCTCGAACCTATGACCCTCTGCTTGTAAGGCAGATGCTCTCCCAGCTGAGCTAAGCTTCCATCCAATTTTGCTGTGGCTGTCGGTGTGGTGTTTTGTGTTCCTCACCGGCGACTATTACAGTATATCATAACTCCAGGGGAAAGTCAAGCATTTTTTTCGAAAAAAATCAAGTTTATGAAATATGTATAATGCATTCCACAAAATACGTGAAAATATGTTCCGAAAGCACTAATTTCGGCCATTTTCGCCGCTTCTGGCGAACAGACGCAGGACTTCCAGATGCAGTGCACGGTTTTCCGGCAGGGAGAGATCCGGATCTTTTGCCAGCAGTTCCCGTGCCGTCTGCTGCACCTCCTGAAGCAGACGGGTATCCTGTGTCAGGTCGGCGACCTTGAGCGGGGGCAGGCCATGCTGCCGCTGTCCGAAGAAGTCGCCGGCACCCCGCAGCTGGAGGTCAGCCTCGGCAATGCGGAAGCCGTCGGCGGTGCGGCTCATGATCTGCATGCGCTTGCGGCAGTCCTCGGTGACATGGTCGGTCATGAGGATGCAATAGCTCTGTGCACTGCCACGTCCCACGCGTCCCCGTAGCTGGTGGAGCTGGGACAGCCCGAACCGCTCGGCGTTTTCGATGAGGAGAATGGTGGCGTTGGGCACGTCCACGCCGACCTCGATGACGGTGGTGCTCACCAGCAGGTCGATCTCGTGGGCACGGAACGCCTGCATGATGGCATCCTTTTCCGCCGGTTTCATCTTGCCGTGGAGCAGTCCCACCCGATAGTCTGCAAATGCGCCGGTCTGGATAGACTGGGCATAGCTGGAGACCGCCTGCAATTCGCTGTCGTCCCGATCGTCGATCATGGGACAGACGATGTATCCTTGATAGCCCGCCTGCAGCTGCTTGCGGATGAAGCCGTAGGCACGTTCCCGCAGCTTGCCGGTGACGGCAAAGGTCTGCACCGGCTGTCTGCCACTGGGAAGCTCTTTCAGAATGGAGATGTCCAGATCTCCGTAGATCATCAGCGCCAGTGTGCGGGGAATGGGCGTGGCAGACATGACCAGCTTGTGCGGGAATCCGCCTTTGTCCGCCAGCAGCGCACGCTGTGCCACGCCGAACCGGTGCTGCTCGTCTGTGATGACCAGTCCCAGCTTCCGGAATTGCACTTGTTTCTGGAAAATGGCGTGGGTTCCCACCAGCATTTTCAGTGTTCCGTTTTCCAGCTGCTGATAGAGCGTCCTTTTCTCCTTGGCACGGACGGAACCGGTGAGCAGTCCGACTGAAATGCCCAGCGGTGCCAGAAACTGCTGGAGGGTGTGCTGATGCTGCGCCGCCAGAATTTCCGTGGGTGCCATCAGTGCGCATTGCAGGTGGTTCTGAATGGCGAAGTAGCAGGCTGCTGCTGCCACGGCTGTTTTACCGCTGCCCACATCGCCCTGCAGCAGACGGTTCATGGGCGTGGTGCCGCAGAGGTCGCCGGTGATCTCGGTGACCGCCTGCTGCTGTCCCTGCGTCATCTGAAAAGGGAGGGAGTCGTAGAACGGCGTCATGTCCACCGGGTGCATGGCATAGGCGGAGCGGGTGCGGTTGCTCTCACGGCGGATGAGCATGCCCAGCTGAAGCTGAAGCAGTTCATCGAACGCAAGACGGCGGCGTGCCTGTTCCATGGCGGCCTTGTCCTGCGGAAAGTGAATCTGCTCCAGCGCCACGGTTAAGGGCAGCAGGTCATGCTTGCGCCGCATTTCCTCCGTCATCCAGTCATCGAACGGATTCTGCCTGGCAATTTTCAGTGCCTGCTGTGCCAGCTTAGAGAGAAACGCCGAGGTGATACCGGTGGTGAGGGGATAGCAGGGGCTGATGCGGTAGGGGGTGTCTGCCGGAAGGATGTGCGGTGCCAGCATTTCCGGACCGCTGCTGCCACGCTGGAACTTGCCGTGGAGCAGATAGACTTTTCCCGTCCGGAGGGCATCGAACCCGTAGCGGTTGTTATAGAGGATGAGGTGCATCTTCTGGATGCCGTCTGTGACCAGCGCCCGAAAGATGACCGTGCCGCGGCGGGAGTACTGGGGTGCCAGCTTTTGGATGAGCTGGACACGAATGGTGCACTCGTCCCCCGGCTGTGCTGCAGCGATGGCAACTGTGTCGCTGAAGTCCAGATAGCTGCGGGGAATGTGGTAGAGCAGATCGTAGGGTGTTGCGATTCCAAGCCGTTCCAGTGCGGCGGTGCGTTTTCCGCCGACACCATTGAGGTTGGAAATGGGCTGAAATAGGTCGTCCATAATTCGGTGCTCCTCTCTATAGAATTGAGAACCCGTCTTCACAAGCGTATATAAGTGTCTTTTCGGCAAATTTTGCTGCATACTGCGTAAAAAATACTTGCCGGGCGACAGCCCGCCTGCGTATTTTTGCCTTGTCTGCAACAAAATTATGCTCGAAAATCCACATATATTTCTTGTGAAGACAGGTTCTGATAGGTTTATTATATCATAGTAATTTGGAAAAAGCAAATACAGGTGCGCTGCATCAAAACAATGAAACGGATTTCTGCCGCAGCGACAAAATCCGCTTGACATGCTTTCGGCTGCGTGCTATAATCAAGGCAATGCGGTGCAGAAATTTTCTGCGCAACATAGATGTTTGAATTGGCACAGGGCTTTTGCCAGTGCATTGGAAAGGAAACAACATGAAGATTTTACACATTGGAGATGTGGTCGGTGCAGCCGGCTGTCAGTTTTTAGAGAAGCATCTCCCGTCCATGAAACGAACGCACCACATTGACTTAACAATTGTTAACGGAGAAAATTCAGCACAGGGAAACGGCATTACCAAGCACTCCATGGAGCAGATCTTTTCTGCCGGTGCCGATGTTATCACAACAGGGAACCACTGCTTCAAACGGCGGGAATCCCTCGCCATCTACGACGAACCTATGGTGCTTCGGCCGGCGAACTATCCGGACGGCTGTGTGGGCAAGGGTGTTTGCACGGTGGACTTCGGCCCCTGTCAGGTGGCAGTGGTGAATCTGTCCGGCACCGCCTATCTCGATCCGCTGGACAATCCGTTCACCGTCGTGGAAGAGCTGCTCCATGAGATCGATACGCCCAACATCTTCGTGGACTTCCACGCAGAGGCGACGGCGGAGAAAAAGGCGATGGGCTATTTCCTCGCCGGAAGAGTCACGGCGGTCATCGGAACGCACACCCACGTGCAGACGGCGGACGAAACGATTTTGAACGGACACACGGGTTACCTCACCGACGTGGGAATGACCGGTCCGGAGGAGTCGATTCTGGGTGTTTCCGTGCAGCCGGCAATGGACCGGTTCCGGTTTCATTTCCCCACACGCTTTACAGAGGCTGCCGGCGCATGCTTTTGTAATGCCGTAATCATCACGTTTGATGAAAAATGTGGTAAATGTACGAAAATCGAACGTCTGATTCTTCGATAATGCACAAAGTTTGCAGGAAGTACTTGCAATTTTACAAGTGGTATTGTATAATGAAAAAGTAAAACTGTGCGTGGCATCTATTCCTCAACTTTCGCAGGCAGTAGAAGAACAAATCATGGAACGAATTTTTACACGTACGACAGGAGGCTTATCAAATGGAAGTTCTGAAAGTATCATCGCATTCTTCCCCGAACTCTGTTGCAGGCGCAATTGCCGGTGTCATCCGAGAGAAGAAAATGGTAGAAGTGCAGGCAGTCGGTGCCGGTGCTGCAAACCAGGCCGTGAAGGCAATTGCCATTGCACGCGGATATCTCGCACCCATCGGCGTAGACCTGATCTGTATTCCGGCTTTTGCAAACATTCAGATCGATGGTGAGGAACGCACCGCAATCAAGCTGATTTGCGAAGAGCGGTAAAAACGGACACTGTATACACAACACACATTGACGCTGCCGATGCACTTTCATTGGCAGCGTTTTTTCAAAAAGAAAAAAGGAGTATGATATGGATACCTGTGACACAGGACTTGTGCTTCTGGCACTGCTGCTGACCATCCTGCACAGCTGGTTTGCAGCGGCGATGACAGCAGCACAGAATCTTGGGAGTCAGCTGGGGAGCCTGGCAGAGAAACAGCCGAAGCTTCTCTATTATCAGAAGAAAGAGCTGGCGCTGCAGTACGGGAGAGTGGCGGAGCTGATCTTCAGCACGGCGGCAATGGAAACACTGGCGCTGCTCTTCGCCGGCTTTCACGGCTGG
Organism: Ruminococcus sp. CAG:330; assembly: GCF_000437175.1. NCBI lineage: Bacteria > Bacillati > Bacillota > Clostridia > Eubacteriales > Oscillospiraceae > Ruminococcus > Ruminococcus sp. CAG:330. The sequence goes on from NZ_FR898039.1 coordinate 40,737, forward strand.
ATTCCCTTTCGCATCGCCATTGACGGGCAGCTCTGGCTCAATCCGCTGAAGCTTGCTGCGGATACGACCGCACAGGTCACATGGGAACAGATTCTCTGCATCATCGCAGCAGCGCTGGCAGGACTGCTGCTCCCGCTGCTGGCGGATGCCTTTGGCAGAGGTGTCGGACGGCGGGATCCGGAACGGGTGGCGGTGCGGTCGCTGGGCTATCTCCGGCTGATGATGACGCTGCTGTTTCCGCTGCGGATGCTATACATGGGCGTGAACTTTCTCTTCGGCGGAAAGCGTCCCGATCGGGAAACTGTGACAGAGGAGGATATCCTGCACCTGGTAAACGCCGGAAACGAGGACGGCGTAATCGAAGAGCAGCAGCGGGAGATGATCAACAACATCTTTGAATTTGACGACATTCTGGTTTCCGAGGTCATGACGCACCGGAAAGAGGTGACAGCGATTGACGTGGAGATGGAGATTTCACAGGTGGTGGAACTGGCACGGAACGAGAAATATTCCCGCATGCCTGTATATCAGGAGAACATCGACAACGTGATCGGCGTTTTGAACGCAAAGGATTTGCTGGGACTCATTGGATGTCCGGATATCACAGCGTTTCGGGTGCGGGATCTGATGCGGGAGGCGCTGTTTGTTCCGGAAACGGCAAAGTGCAACGATGTAATGGCGGATATGCTGCGAAAGAAAATGCAGATGGCGATTGTGGTGGATGAGTACGGCGGAACTGCGGGAATTCTCTGTATGGAAGACATGCTGGAGGAGATCGTGGGCAATATTCAGGATGAATATGACGAGGAAGAGTCTGAGGTGCGCCAGATCACAGACCATATTTATACGATAAATGGGAATGCGGACCCAGATGATGTCTTTCCGAAGCTGGGATGCGAATTGCCGGAGGAGCAGGCGTATGACACCATGAGCGGATTTGTCGTGGAACTGCTGGGGCGGATTCCGGAGGCACATGAAAGGCCAGTGGTGCAGTGGCGGAATTTGAAGTTCACGGTGCTGGCGATGGAGGACAACTGGATTTCACGAATTAAAGTGGAGATATTGCCGGAAGAGACGGCGAAATCAGCGGAAAAGTAAGGGAAAGCACACGGCAGAATGCTGTGTGCTTTCTTTTTTTGATTGGATTTGTGCAAACATAACAAAATTCAACAAAAATATTTAGCATAGAATTTACTTGACAAATGGACGGATGCGTGATATAATAATAAAGCTGTCGCACGAGAGCGAAA
>NZ_FR898040.1:0-3133 GCF_000437175.1 Ruminococcus sp. CAG:330
AGGGCGGAGCGAACAAGACCGCTCCGCCCTGTTTCCCGCCTGCTGTATTGCAACCTTGAAAATGTTCCTGTGGAACGTTTTCAACGGGGGGGATATTCTCTAACGAAAAATGTTTCACGTGAAACATTCTGTATTTCTGTCACAAAATAATGATAGGATTCGTCCGTAGGGACACGGCGTGCCGTGTCCGCCGGTTTCGGGAAAGGAATATCCCGTTGGAAACGTTCCGCCGGAACGTTTTCAAAATCAAGAAACAGCAAGCGGGACACAAGGGCGGAGCGGTCTTGTTCGCTCCGCCCTCGAAAAGCTGTCGCTTTTCTCACCCACCTTCCCCGTGCGCCAAAAGCATGGCGCAGGGATTTCGCTGTCTGCGGACAGCGACTCAGAGGGCTGCTCGCCCTCTAAGAACACCTCGCCAGCTGCGCTCAGCTGGAGCAGCCTTTTCGGGCAGACGGTTCTGAAACTGTTTTGTTTCTGCACGATGGTTTTTGTGACTGCTCTTGCAATTTTGCAGCACATCCTGTAGGGACACGGCGTGCCGTGTCCGCAGAATAGTGCCGTGTCCGCCGGTTTGCCACGATCATTCCTGCAAAAAAAAACACTCCCACCGAAGTGAGAGTGCTTTTCTCGTTGTACCATGTACGATGGCGATTCTCTGTTCGCCGGCGAGCCCTGTGCAGAGGCTGCCGTTAGTGCGCTAGTTCAAAGGGTGTGGTGTGCGCTTTCTCATGACCGGCAAGAACTGCCTTCGTGAGAATGGCAATGACTGCCTCCACGCTGATGTCATTCCGCTGTTTCTGCGGCAGGAGCTTGTCCCATCTGCGCTTTACCTCCGGATCGGACGATGTCAGGGCGAGATGGATGGCACGGGCAATCTCCGCCCGCACTTCCTCCGGCGAAACGTGGAATTGTTCCGCCACTTCTGTCAGAACCGTTTTCATAACCAGTACCTCCGAAAAAATTTCTTGGTGCGCCCTGCTGCCCGAAAGCTTCGGCTGTGCATGCAGCGAGGGCTTGTGCGAATTTTAAAATTGTGCCTGGGTGTTATCCCTGCGCCTATTATAGCACAATTCAAAGTCGGATTTTGTCGAAAAAGGGATTCCGTCAAAAAAATAAAGAAAATTAAAAATGTTATCGAAATTTATCTAATCTTTTCTTATTTTTTACCGGATGATAATGGGGAAGTTGTTCAGACGGTGCCACATTGTTGCAGAAAATGAGGGCTTCTGCAAAACCGTGCCGGTACAGCACGCCCTTGTCAGATCGTCCGGAACGGCGGCGCATCGTGTGGAATGCACGTGAAAGTTTCCACATCTTCCGGAAAACTTGTGGAAAGCACTTCCCGGCGAAAACAAAACAAGTTTTCCACAAGTCTAAGTGGAAACTGTGGAAAGCCAAATAGAATACATCAGTTCTTTTCCCCATCGCTGGGAAATCCGGCGGAAAACGAGCTGCTCGCCGGAGCATCTGCCCCGATTCCCACGGAAACAGGTCACTTTCCCCGCCACTGAGCGCACCGCCGGAGAGCGCCGTCAGACAGGGCAAAATCAGCCCGAATCCGGCGCCGATTTTTGCATAAATTGTGAGTTAGTTTCGAAAACAGCACGGATTGCATCTGTTTCGCCGGTTTTTCGGCAAATCAAATAGCAATATCTATTTTTTATTCACATGATAGAAAGTCAATTTCCCCAAATCAAAAAGATAAAAGATATAACAAAATCGTAGTGATTTTTCGGTTCACATTTCGTTTAAGAATAGAGCTCTGCCGAAATCCAGACCGATTCAGTTAAAATATATACCAAATTTTCAAAAGAAACGAAAAAAAGTTGTTGACAGACGCTCCGGTCTGTGGTATAATAAATGACGTTGCAGGAATCTCTTGCATTTCCCATAGGGGTATAGCTCAGCTGGTAGAGCATTGGTCTCCAAAACCAAGTGTCCCGAGTTCGATTCTTGGTGCCCCTGCCATCACGAAAAACCGCTTCTCAATCGAGGAGCGGTTTTCTTTTTGTCTGGGTTATTTGAGGTTGCTTAGAGCTTGTTCGTATCTCTTTCTGTGCGGAATGCGAAACAGGCTCTTATTGAAGCAGTGCGAGGATGTCCGCCTTGGGTCTTGCGCCAACGGCACGCTGTACCAGCTTTCCGTTTTCCACGACGGCGAGCATGGGGATGCTGGTGACCCGAAACGCCTGCGCCAGCGCCGGCTGCTCGTCCACGTTGACCTTGCAGACCTTGATGTCCTGTCGTTCGTCGGCGATCTCGTCCACCAGCGGGGAGACCATCTGGCACGGTCCGCACCAGTCGGCGTAGAAGTCGATGAGCACCTTGGTGGTGCACTCCATGACCTCACGATTGAAATTGTCCTTTGTCAGCGAGATAACTGCCATGTTTCTCAGCTCCTTTCCGTTGCCTTTAGTATACCCCATTTTCCGTGAAATTGCAAGAGCAGACAGAAAAACAAGACGATTTCAGAATCATTGTGTGCTGGTTGGTAAGGTGTTTTGTGGTGCTGTAGGGACAGGTTGTGCCGTGTCCGCAGATTTCAGCAGCAGAAATTTGTGCGGATATTTTAAAGCGCAGACAGCAAAAACCATCGTGCGGAAACAAAATAGTTTTGAGAAACTGTCCCCGAAAAGGCTGCTCCAGCTGAGCGCAGCTGGCGAGGTTTTAGAGTCTGTTTTGCATCTATTCGCACACATCTTGCTTGCATCTTTTCCGAGATATTTCAGGAAAATACTCGGAAATCCACAAAGGATTTCCTCTGTTTTTCCTTTCATCTCTCGAAAAATCTGACGGCGCAATCTGCATGCGCCTAGATGCAAAACAGACTCTCTTAGAGGGCACGTGCCCTCTAAGTCGCTGTCCGCAGACGGCGAAATCCCTGCGCCATGCCCCTCCATTTCAAGCATTTCGCACCAAATTTCAAGAAATCCGAAAAAATTTTTGAAACCCCCTACACAAACTCCGAAAAATATGATATAATAGAACTTGCGTTTCCTGCGGATGCGGGAGCTGTTTGAAAATACGATATTTTTGCATGGGAGTCCGTCCTGCTTTCTGCGGTTTGCAGGCAGGACCGCAATATGGACTCTGCGGAATAAGAGCTCGTGTTCATAGGCGTCTATCTACGTCT
>NZ_FR898041.1:0-4870 GCF_000437175.1 Ruminococcus sp. CAG:330
CATTGAAATTCTTACATATCAGCGACCTGCATCTGGGGCGCAAATTTTATGGCCTGACATTTCTGCCCCAGCAGGAGAAAATGCTGACGCAGATCGTGCAGCTGGTACAGGAGGAGCATATCTCAGGGGTGCTCCTTGCCGGCGACATCTACGACAAACCCATTCCGCCGGCAGATGCTGTCACGCTGTTCGATGCATTTCTGACCGAACTGGCGCAGCTGCAAGTGCAGGTCTTTCTCATCAGCGGCAACCACGATTCGCCGGAACGCCTGCAATTCGGCAGCCGTCTTTTGGAGGAGAACCGCATTCACATCGTCGGCGTATTCCGTGGGGAACTGCCCTGCGTGACCGTTTCCGATGCCTGCGGCCCGCTGCACATTTATCTTATGCCATTTGTAAAATTTCACGAAGCTGCGTCATTTTTCAAGGAGCAGAAGCCGGAGGACTTCTCGGAACTTCTGGGGCAGCTGATTCAGCAAACGCCCATTTGTCCCGCTGAACGCAATCTGCTGCTCTACCACGGCTTTGTGACGGACGCTACCTTTGCGCCGGAGTGTTCTGACTCCGAGTGGCAGCTTGGCGGGATGCAGAACGTAGATCCGGCGGTGTTTGCGCCCTTTGACTATGTGGCACTGGGGCACATTCACAAACCGCAGTGGGTGCAGAAAGGCAAGATTCGCTATAGCGGGTCGATTTTGAAGTACTCGTTCTCGGAGAGCCGGCAGAAGAAGTCGGTGACTATCTTGGAATTTGGGGAGAAAGGCAAGCTTCAGGTGACAGAGCGGGAACTCCCTGTGCAGACGAATCTGCGCACACTGCGAGGGCCGCTGGAGGAGCTGCTGCGCTGTGCCGAGCCGTCAGAGGACTGGATTCGGGTGGAGCTGACGGATGAAAAGGTGGTGCCATATGCCATTGAACGTCTGCGCACGGTCTATCCCAATGTGCTGGAAATGGTGTATCTGAAACAGGAGGAGCGGACGCCGGCGGTGCGGACAGAGGCACAGAGGCAGCAGCCGTTCCGACTAAAACGCTGCTGGAACTGCTGGAAACATTTTATCAAGATGTCTGCCAGTATCCTATAGCAGAAGATCCGGAGGCAGAGGCGCTTCTGAAAGACATTTGTGAGGAGGTAGGAATGAATCCATGAAACCGTTGTATTTACGCATTTCCGGATTCGGGCCGTTTCCGGGGACGCATGAGATTCCCTTGGAAAAGATGGGAGAAGCTGGCGTTTTTCTGGTCACCGGCGACACCGGCTCCGGAAAGACCACCATTTTTGATGCTATTTGCTTTGCCCTGTACGGTGAGACCAGCGGCGGCGTGCGCAATCCGGAACAGCTTCGCAGCCAATACTGCGAGCCTATGACAGAGACCAGCGTGGAGCTGTCTTTTCTCTGCCGGGATAAATTCTACCGTGTCTATCGAAATCTGGAATACAAGCGCAAGAAGCTGTACGGCGATGGAATGACCGTCGAGGGAAAAAATGCGACCCTTTATTCGGAGGACGGCACAGTTCTGGCGGAACGTGTAGAGGCGGTAAACGCCAAGATTATTGAAATCACCGGCATGCGTGCCAATCAGTTTCGGCAGATCATCATGATCGCACAGGGCGCTTTCCAGAAATTTCTGTTTTCCAGTTCTACGGAAAAAGAGGACATTCTGCGCCAGCTGTTCCAGACCTACGCTTGTAAATCAGTGCAGGAGCTTTTGAAGTCCAAGACTGATGATGCAGCCCAGGTGGTACAGAACGAGGAACGGGAAATCTGCTATGCCCTGCACCAGATCGCTCCCCTTGATGAAGAGGCAGCAGGACAATATCAGCTGCTGCTGGAACGGGACGGCGCTGCGGTGGCAGCGGAGTTGTGCCAGATGCTGCAACAGTCGGGAGAAACGGCAGCAGCACAGCTGCGATCGCTGACGGCGGAAAAACAGAAACGCCAGAAAACCAGCGACACCCTTTTGCAGGAAATCGAGCGTGGAAAGGCACATAACCAGACGCTGCGCCAGCTGGAAGAAAATGCAGCAGCACTGGCACAGGCGGAAGCTGCATGCACCGCTGCAGAACAGGCACTTCGCCGGACGGAGGCGGAGACAGCGCACTTGCCGGAAAAGCAGGAGGAATACACACTGCTCTCCTATACCATGCCCATGTACCAGCAGGTCGCACAGCGGCAGGAATTTTGTAAGAGTCAGCAGCTGGCGCAGGAGCGCAAGAAACAGGCGCTTCTGCGGAATCAGCAGGAACAGGAACAGCGGCAGAAAAAAATACAGGCACTATCCGCAGAACTGGAACAGCTGGGAAATCCCGCAGCGGAATTGGCGCAGGAACAGCACACCATGGAACAGCTTCACCAGCGGCAGGAGATTCTGGCACAGCTGAAAACACTGCTCCGCCAGTGCGAAAAGGAAGCGGAGCTGCTGCATCAGTGTCAGACATGCGCTGACCACGCCCATCAGGTCTATTTTCAGAAGGAGAAGCCAGCGTACGATCGAGTAGAACAGCAGTTCTTTCAGAACATGGCTGGCAATCTGGCGAGACAGCTGCAGCCCGACACGCCCTGTCCGGTGTGCGGTTCTTTGAAGCATCCCGATCCGGCAGTGTGTGACAGTACAGTCGTAACGGAAGACGAGTTCAAAACGGCACAAAAAAACTATCGGAAAGCGCAGGAGGTCATGCAGCAGCAGAAGCACCAGCTGAATGTGCAGGAGGAACGCTGCCGGATGCTGCAGGCGCAGTGTCAGGAATTTGCGGAGAAAAACGGCGTGTCGCAGGATGCCGCAGCATTGCAGCAGGAGCAGACGGCACTGACTGCATCCGTACAGATACAGCAGCAAAAGCTGAATGCATTACAAGCGCAGCTGAATCGGGAACGGCAGGCGAGAAGTGCCTTGCAGGAACAGCAGCAGCGTTTGCCGGAGGTACAGGCTGCCGGAGAAGCACTGCAAGGGGAACTGCAGACGCTGGAAACCTCCATCGCTGCCGAACAGGCGCAGCTGACACAGATGCAGTCCGAACTGCAATACGCCACACTGGCAGAGGCGCAGCAGCACCTGCAAGCGCTGGAGTCGGAGATTCGGCGGAGCCAGGAACGGCAGAAACAAGCGGCGGAATTATTGCAGGCGCAGCGTGAGAAACTGACGGGATTGCAGGAGATCGCAGCGCATCTGCAGCAGGCAGCAGGAGAAGCTCCGGCGTATCCCGTTGCGCAGAAAGAACAGGAGTGGCAGGCGCTGCGCCGGCAGCTCGACCAGATGCAGCAAAAACTGCACGCTTTGGAAAACCATTGCACAGCAACCGAAAAAATCGCCGCACAGACGGCAGAGCAGGCGGATATCCTACAGCAGCATGCGAAAACAGCCCAGCGATACCGCAAGCTATACCGCATGATTACAGGACAGCAGGGCGGAACAGAGCGCATCTCTTTCGAGCGCTTTGTCCAGACCTACTATTTCAATCAGGTGCTGGAACAGGCGAACCAAAAGCTCTACCAGCTTTCTGGCGGAAGATATCAGTTTGTGCGCCGGCAGGATGAGAAAAAACGCAACATCTCCTCCGGCTTGAATCTGGACATCCTGGACTTCTACACCGACCGGAGCAGAGCCGTGGAAACGCTGTCCGGCGGAGAAACTTTTCTGGCGTCGCTCTCTCTGGCGCTGGGGCTCTCGGACACGGTTCAGCAGCAGACCGGCGGCATCCAAATGGATGCCATGTTCATTGACGAAGGCTTCGGCTCGCTGGATTCCACGGCACTGGATCACGCCATCCGTCTGCTGGAACAGCTCTCCGACCACAGCCGTATGATCGGCATCATCTCCCATGTGTCAGAACTTTCCGACCGCTTCGAGAACCAGATTCGTGTAGAAAAGACGCCACATGGCAGTCGGATCACCTGCATCGGGCAGGCATTTCAGGAATCCGACTGTTGACGATGCTGCCGAAACGTGCTATAATAGAGGACGGTAAAAAATATCGGAAAGGGAGAATTTCCATGAAGCAGGTTATTTTAACAGGGGACCGACCGACCGGCCGGCTGCACGTTGGGCACTATGTGGGTTCCCTGAAAGAACGGGTTCGGTTGCAGAATTCCGGAAAGTACGACGAGATCTATATTATGATTGCTGATGCACAGGCGCTGACAGACAACGCTGAGCATCCGGAAAAAGTACGGCAGAACATCATTCAGGTGGCACTGGACTATCTGGCATGCGGACTGGATCCGGCAAAATCTACGATTTTCATCCAATCCATGGTACCGGAACTGACGGAGCTGACGTTTTACTATATGAATCTGGTGACAGTTTCCCGTGTACAGCGCAATCCCACGGTAAAAGCGGAGATTCAGATGCGCAACTTCGAGGCAAGCATTCCTGTAGGCTTTTTCTGCTATCCCATCAGTCAGGCAGCAGATATCACTGCATTTCACGCAACCTCTGTTCCGGCCGGCGAAGACCAGATGCCGATGCTGGAGCAGTGCCGGGAGATCGTCCACAAGTTCAACGCCGTTTACGGAGAGACGCTCACAGAACCGCAGATCATTCTCCCCAGCAATCAAGCGTGCCTGCGGCTGCCCGGCATTGACGGCAAGGCAAAGATGAGCAAGTCCTTGGGCAACTGCATCTACCTCTCTGATGAGCCGGAGGAGATCCGCAAAAAGATCATGTCCATGTTCACCGACCCCAACCATCTGCGGGTAGAAGACCCCGGCAAGGTGGAGGGCAATCCGGTCTTTGTCTATCTGGACGCTTTCTGCAAGCCGGAGTATTTTCAGGAGTTCCTGCCGGAGTACAGCAGTCTGGACGAACTGAAGGCCCACTATCAGCGTGGCGGACTGGGTGACATGAAGGTCAAGAAGTTCCTGAACAATGTGAT
>NZ_FR898042.1:0-3726 GCF_000437175.1 Ruminococcus sp. CAG:330
AAATCCGCATATATTTCCTATGAACACAAGCTCTTAGTAGGTCTGTCCGTCGAACGACACACTGCTGATCTTCCATGTGCCATTCTCCAAAGCAGCAACGATAACGCAGTCATCTGTTGAGCCAAAATCGTCGTATTGCATCGTGGCAGTGAACGAAGTATCTGTCACATCAGTGACTGTCGGTGTCTGTGTTTTCCATGCAAATCCGCCGCTTGTGGCGTATACCTTACCATAGAGTGCGCCGTCTACATCGATGTACAGCGGAGAACTCGACCCGTATATGCTGAGAAGATTGGAATAGCGGGAGAGAATGAGCGGCTGCGTCAGATAGCTTTCCATGTATGACTGCAGGTCAGCTGTGCTGGAGAACTGTGTTCCGGATACTGCCTCATAATCTGCGCCGTACTGGTTGGAAGTGTAGGTCTTGCTCTCGTCCTTGGGCAAATTGCCGCTGCCGATCTGTTCGATGTAATTCAGCGCACCGAACAGACTGGAAGCGGTTTCCTGCAGGTCGCTGTTGTCCGAAGCAGCAGCCGTGGTGGTGCTTTCCGAGGTGGTTTCTGTGCCTGATGTGCTCTCGGAAGACGCTGCACTTTCTATGGTGGCGGAATCCGGCGATGGAATCGTCGCAGAGGCGGAATCTGTGGTCTGAGGTTCTGTGGTTTCGGCAGAAGTCGTTTCTGTTGCAGTTGTCACCGTACCGGAAGAGTTGCTGTTCAAACCAACTTCGGTACAGCCTGCTGCGGTGGTCAGAGCGGAAACGGCAAGCATACCTGCCAGTAATTTTGTGAGATGTTTTTTCATTGTGAATCACCTTCCTTTTGATGTTTGGAGTGATATTGCTCCAATTTTTCATTCATTGCATTTGCAATGATTTTGTTGCGGTAGTAGTTCAGGAAAAATGTAAAGCCGTAAACGCCTGCCGAAGTCAGACACATGGCGATGACATTTCCAACGTTCCAGCAGTACCAGTGATAGAAGTAACCGCAAATAAGCACAACGATGGTCACAGCGATATAGTGCACTGCAATCCATATCCAAAACGTCTTTTTCTTTGGCTCTCTTTTCGAATAAAACGCCAGTTCCGTAATCAAGCCGCAAAAGATGCCGACAGACAGAATCTCAGGAAGCATGAGAAAATTGATGTTGGCTTCTGTCAAAGAAGATCCCATTGTTAAAATAGAGATGCCGCCCCAGAAGATGCAGGCGATGAGCGTTCCGGTGGTAATTGTGGTAATGTAATTCATCAAACGCCGCAATTTTTCTTTCATGTTCTTCACCTCACAATCCAAGCTGCTTTCGGATGACGGGGACATATTGTCTGGAGATCATGACTTTCTCCCCGTTTTGCAGAATCGCCTCGAACCGTCCGCTGACAGCCGGCCGGAACCGGCTGACTTTGGCGAGGTTCAGGATCATGGATTTTGAAATCCGGACAAAGCCGGCGTTCGGGAACTGGTGTTCGATCTCGTAAAGCCGGAGCTTTAACTCAGCGACATTTTGCTCGCCATAGGCAAAGACTTTGTTGTCCACTGATTCGAAGTAGTAGACATCGTCCGGATCCAGAAGCCCCATGCTTCCGTCTGTATAGTAGCCCGTTAGCTTCTCCTCGTCTGTCTTGAGGAGCTGGAGCAGTTCCAAAATTTTAGGACTGAGATTTTCGGCACGAATGACGATCTCCTCCTCTTGTCCGGGAAGCGGATTCTCAATGGTAATTTTCATCTGTCTTTTTTCTCCTGAAGAATATGGATGAGAACATAGCCGGCGGTCAAAACCGCAACGGCAGTTCCCAGAATGGCATACATCATGGAAAGCGGCACTTCCCGCTCAAAGAACAAGAGCCGGCAGTCCACTGCCTCCCAAATGCCCGTGATGAGTTCCGCCGGAAGCTGCTGCGCTTCCAGTTTCTCAAAGACACCGTGCAGGGCGTGGTTTCGAATGAGGGAGGTGCCATAAGTGCCGGGAAGAAACAGCAGGACTTTTTGGAGGGTGTCGCCGAAGCTGGAAATCGGCATGTAAGCACCGCACACAAAGCCGTATCCGGCGCTGACAATGGTTCCCACTGCGGAAACTTGTCCCTGTGTGGAGAGGAAACTGTTGCAAATGGAGGAGAGGGATGTTCCAAAGAGTACCAGCATCACAATATCCAATATCATCCATGCAACGTCGGACAGCGCCATATCATAACCCACGGCATGCACGTAAATCAGTCCGGCAAGCAATGCAATAAAACAAATGATCCACGTGACCAGTGCAGAGGAAATGAAATAGCTGATGGAAATGATGTGACTTTTCGCCGGTGAAATGGCAATGTCCTTTTGTGCACCAGTGATCTTATCCTGTACCATCCGCATATTGGCACAGAATGCCACGGTGATGCAGCAGACCGCCAGAAGCGAGGAGAGCAGTTCTCCAGCAACCATGGAGTTAACGATGGTATCAGACACGGCGATTCCCTCCGGAATCGAACTCCGAAAGCTGTCGGCGTAGACACTCCCCAAAAATGTGACGTAGAGTACCAACAGAACCAGCGGGGTAATCAGCGCCGTGAAAAACATGCCCTTGTCTTTGAAAAACAGCTTGGTGTTGCGCAAAATCATAGTATACAGCATTTACCTCTCCCCCTCTGCCACGTGCTTTCCGGTTACTGTCAGAAAGACGTCATCCATTTTTCCCTTGATGATCTCATAATCCCGGAAACATTCCGGATGTTCCAGAATCAGTTTGGTTGCCGCTTGTGTATTTGGCACGGTCAGGCGAAACGTAATACCGTCTTTGCAATAGGGAACGCCAAGCTGCTGCACCTCGGATTCCGATGCACCGTACAGCGTGATAAAATCGCCGGTGTATGTGTTTTTGAGATCCAGCGGCGTTCCCTCTGCGGCAATCTTTCCGCCGTCCAGAATGACAACATAGTCGGCATCCGCCGTTTCCTCCATGTAGTGTGTTGTGAGAAAGACGGTCAGCCCTGCAGTTTTGCGCAGTGTGTGAATGACATCCCACACCATGTGCCGTGTCTGGGGGTCGAGTCCTGTGGTTGGCTCATCCAGAATCAGGAGCTTTGGCTGGTGGAAGATAGCTCTGGCAATGTCGATGCGCCGGCGCTGCCCGCCGGAGAGTTTTCCTACCTGCCGTTTCAGCAGCGGTTCCAGCTGAAAAAGCGCTGTGACCTCTGCCAGACGTGTTCGGAACGCCTCGCCGCGAATGCCGTAGAGTGCTGCCCGATATTTCAGATTCTCCAGCACAGTCAGCTGCGCATCCAGCACGGAGTTCTGAAAGACCACACCCAGAGTCCGTGCGATTTCTGTACTGTGATGGCAAAGTTCTTTTCCGTCCACCCAGATCTCTCCGCTGTCCCGCTTCAGCTGACCGCAGAGCATGGAAATGGTGGTGCTTTTTCCGGCACCGTTTACGCCAAGAAAGGTAAAAAGCTGTCCGGTTCTCACGGAAAAGCTGAGGTCGTCTACTGCACGAACAGCGCCGTAGCTCTTACAGAGATGCCGGATTTCGATGATGTTCTTCGCCATGGTGTTGCTCCTTCTCCCGATTGGGCGGTTTCGTTTGATTGGTAATTCTGATTATATCCCATTCTGGTGTGGAAATCAAGGGAAACATGGTAAGTGGTATCAAAACGAGAGGTAACCTGCAAAAAGCTGCCCGCAGGAACTTCTGCGAACAGCTTTCTTTATAAGAGCTTGTATTCATAGGAAATATATGCGGATTTTC
>NZ_FR898043.1:0-624 GCF_000437175.1 Ruminococcus sp. CAG:330
ATGATTATTATACGCTAAAAAGCGGGGGCAGCCGTATTCCAGCTGCCCCCGCTTTTCTTTATAGAGAGGTTTCGTTATTTTGAGGATTTCTTTCTGTGTTTTTGTTCGCTGCCATGGCAGTTGCAGGCGTTCGGACAGCCGCCGCAAGTACCGCCACAGGAATGCTTTCCCTTTTTGCGGTCACTCCGCATGGACAGAACAATCGCAGCAATGATTGCCACAACAATGATTCCGACAATGACACTTCCCATAGAAATGCCTCCTTTTGAAACATCCGGTCAATTTTGTTTATGCCTTTACCTTCACGCCCAGCTTGTTGCTCTCCTTATACGGACGAACCAGCAGGTAGATCATGACGATGATCAGTGCAAATGATACGATCAGGCTGACGATGTTGACAACAGCATTTCCGGCAGTCATCAGCTGGCCGGTGAACAGGTTGCCCAGCTGGTTGACGATCAGAGAGATGACATAAGCGAAACCGCATTCGTAACCAATTGCGAACCAGAACCACTTTGCGCTGTTCATCTCACGCTTGATCGCACCCATTGCTGCGAAGCACGGTGCGCACAGCAGGTTGAAGATCAAGAAGGACATACCAGCTACACCGGTGAATGCAGCTGC
>NZ_FR898044.1:0-23305 GCF_000437175.1 Ruminococcus sp. CAG:330
TGGTGTTTTCCAGTCCCTCGAAAATGGGCGAGCCGACCCCTGCCGGAACATTCACAGCGACGCATTCAATGAGTCCGCCGAGGGACTCGCCGCCGGCGTGGGCGCTGCGGATGTCGTCCCGCATCTTCTCCCCCTGGGCATCGTTGATGACGGGGAAGTCCTTCTGGCGCACGGCGAGGATGTCCTCCTTGGTAACCTTGGTGCGGCTGAACATGTCATCTTTCACGCCGTGGACTGCGGCAATGTGTGCGCCGGTGTAGATTCCCCGCCGCTCCAGAATCTGTCCGCAGATCGCACCGGCAAAGCAGAGGGGCGCTGTCAGACGGCCGGAGAAATGTCCGCCGCCACGCACGTCATTGAAGCCACGGTAGCGCATGGCGCCGGTATAGTCGGCGTGACCCGGACGGGGCAGCCGTGCCAGATTGCTGTAGTCCTTGGAACGTGTGTCCGTATTCTGGATAAAGGCACACAGCGGTGCGCCAGTGGTGCGGTCGTTCAGAAGACCGGACATCACCTGCGGCAGGTCTTTTTCGCCACGAGGCGTTGTCGTCCCGTCTTTTTTCGGGGCACGGCGCGCCATAAAGTGGCGCAGCTTTTCAAGGTCGATATACTCGCCGGCGGGGAGATTGTCGATCACCACACCGATGGCGGGGCCGTGAGATTCTCCGAAAATAGAAATGGAAATATTACGATTCCAGAACGATGACATGGACAGTTCCTCCTAATTGTTGATAGTCCTCATAGAATGACGGATAGGACTTTTCCACACATTCGCCGTGGAGAATCGTCACTGTTTCCGTACAGCGTGTTGCTGCGATTGCGGCGCACATGGCGATGCGGTGGTCGCCGAAGCTGTCCACCGTGCCGCCGTGCAGTTCCTTTACCGGAATGATATCCAGTCCGTCCGCCGTTGCAGTCACATTGCCGCCAAGACGGTTAAGGAAGTCTGCCGTTGCCGCAAGCCGGTCGCTTTCCTTGATGGCAAGGCGATGCGCCCCCGTGATATGGGACGGCGCCGTGCCAAAGGTTGCGAGCACCGCCAGAATCGGAACAATGTCCGGAATGTCGGCGGCGTCCACAGTAAAGCAGACCGGTTTTCCATTACTTTGATTATAGCACATCTCCTGCACAATTTCAACCACTTTTTTATCGCCCTGCGCACTTTCCGGATTGAGATTGGTCAGCCGGATACGGCTGCCCAGTGCATTTGCCACATAAAAGAACGCAGCCTGGGAATAATCGCCCTCCACAGTCTGTTCTGCGGCATGGTAGTGCTGACCGCCGGGAATCTCATAGCCGTCCCCGGTTTCCGTGACGGTGATGCCGAACTGCCGCAGACACGCCAGCGTCAGGTTCACGTACGGGCGGGACTCCAGACGGGACAGCAGACGGATGCGGGATGTGCTTTCCAGCAGCGGCAGAGCAAACAGCAGTCCCGTGACGTACTGCGAGGAGACATCGCCCTCCAGCTCAAACGTACCGGCGCAGAGCTGTCCCCGCAGGGAGAAGGGCATGGTGCCGGCATAGTCGAAAGTCACGCCGTTTTTGGGCAGTTCCCGCAGATACGCCGTCACCGGACGCTGGGGCAGCCGTCCCCGACCCAGAAAAGTGGTTTCCACGCCAAGCGCTGCCGCCACCGGAATCAGAAAGCGCAGAGTCGAGCCGCTCTCGCAGCAGTCCATCTCTGCCGCCGCCGATGCTGCTTTGCCGCCGATGCCGCAGACGGTGACGGTCTTTCCCTCGGTTCGGAACGAAGCACCCAGTGCTGCCAGTGCGCCCATGGTCGCCGTAATATCCTGTGAGTTGTCTACGCCGTGGATGACGGAGGTGCCCTCCGCCAGCGCTGCACAGATCAGCATGCGGTGCGCCATGCTCTTGGAGGCAGGCACACGCAGCGTGCCCTCCAGCAGCGCAGGAGTGATTGCAACGTTCATGCCTGCTCCCCTCCCATCCATGCGGCAAACTCGGTGAACGGCATGGAGCGGATCTCCGCCTTGCCGATGTGCTGGCACACGATAAACCGCAGTGATGCGCTGGCACGCTTCTTGTCGTTTCCGCACAGGGGCACCAGCTCCGCCATGGGTGCCGGCACTTTTGTGGGCAGCTCATACGCCGTCACGCACCGGCACAGGCGCTGGTATACGTCCTCGGAGCAAGTCTTTTTCGCCATCATGCACATGCCGGCTGCCACAGCGCTGCCGTGGGTGTAAGTCACATAGTGATAATAGCTCTCCACCGCATGTCCCAGTGTGTGCCCGAAGTTGAGGATCATCCGCTCGCCGGTGTCGAACTCGTCGTGCTCCACCACCTGCCGCTTGATGTCCACGCAGGAGGCGATGACCTGATCCATCACCTCGTGGATGCGGTCGAGGTCATACTGTTCCAGCAGGGCAAAGAGCTTCTCGTCCCAGATCATGCCGTACTTAATGACCTCCCCCATGCCGTCCGCCAGAAACTTGCGGGGCAGCGTCCTGAGGGTATCCGGATCGCACAGCACGCAGACGGGCTGCTTGAATGCACCCACCAGATTTTTGCCGCCGGGCAGGTCGATGGCAGTCTTTCCGCCCACGGAAGAGTCCACCTGTGCCAGCAGCGTGGTGGGAATCTGCACATAGTCCATGCCACGCAGATAGGTTGCTGCCGCAAAACCGGTGATGTCCCCCACAACGCCGCCGCCCAGTGCTACCAGACAGTCGGTGCGGGTGAGATTGTTCCCGCACAGGAAGTCATAGATCTCGTTCAGCGTCTTGCTGCACTTGGACGCCTCTCCATGGGGAAAGACGAACTTCAGCACCCGAAAGCCGTTCTGTTCCAGAGAGGCTGTCACGGTATCGCCGTAAAGCTCGTTTACTGTATCGTCTGTGACCACGACTGCGGTCTGTGCCTTGGTCTGCTGCCGCACCAGTGTGCCGCACTCTGCCAAAAGCCCGTGTGAAATCCAGATCGGATATGCCTGACTGGCATGTACCGTAATTGTCTGCATAAAAGGTATCCCCTTTCTCCGGAAGTTTCCGGAACTCCATTGGTGTGAAGCCACTGCTTCACGCTCTCTTTTAGTATACTAAAATTTCACCGGTATTTCAACAACTATTTGTAAACGCTTCACGGGATTTTCCGCTGTTTTCGCCTTGCCGGAAAAATTCTCATGAGAATTTGGTGAAAACAATAGCAATTTCCATTCAGATGTGGTATAATAACAGAGTGCAGCTCTGCCGCACGGATGCGAAGCGTCTGCACACCAATATTTTTCCGGCGCACGCTCTGCCGGAAATGAGAAAGGAAAGATTCTATGACGACCGATTACGAACGGATCCTGCTCGCCGAGGGCATCGGCTACTCCGAGATTCTGGATCCGAAATTCAAGACCAATACGTTGAAAATCTTTTTCAGCCAGCCGCTCTCGGCTGCCACTGCTGCCGGAAGCGCCCTCGCCACCTCCCTCTTGACGGCGAGCAACCAGCGTTACCCCTCCATTGCACAGCTCCGGAAAAAGCTCCAGATGCTCTACGGCGCAGCCATCTTCGGCAGCGTCCAGCGGGAGGGCGACATCCAGACCAACCACATCTCCGCCACCGTCATTGACGACCGTTATGCACTGGAACAGGAACCGCTCTTTGACGAGGTGCTGGAGCTGCTGCTGGACTGCCTGTTTCGCCCCAACGCCGCAGACGGCGCATTCTCCCAGACCGAATTCCGCATCAGGCAGCAGAATCTGCTGGACACCATCAAGGCGGAGATCGATGAAAAGCGTACCTACGCCCTGAATCAGGCACGCCGTACAGCATTCGACGGCGAACCTGCCGCACTTTCCCCCTGCGGCACAGCGGAAGAGGTTGCTGCCCTGACACCGGCATCCGCTTATGCGGCATATCAGGAGCTGCTCCGCACCGCCGGCATCGAGATCTATTTCGTTGGTTCGGCGAAAAAGGCGGGACTGGCAGACAAGCTGCGCCGTGCCTTTGCCGCCATCCCCGACCGCAAGCCTCAGCCACTCTGCGCCATTGCCCCCAGTCCGGCAAAGCCCGAACCGCAGGAGGTGCACGAGCTGCTGCCCGTGGCACAGTGCAAGCTGGTGCTTCTCTGGAAAACCGCTTATGAAAATCCGTGGGTGCTCGCCATGCTCAGCGCCGTCTTTGGCGGCACGCCAAGCTCCAAACTCTTCGCCAACGTACGGGAGAAGATGAGCCTGTGCTACTACTGCGCTGCCAGCTATTCCACCTTCAAGCAGTCGCTCACCGTGGACAGCGGTATTGAACAGCAGAACGTGGAAAAAACACGGGACGCCATCCTCCAGCAGCTGCGGGAGATCCAGCAGGGCAACATCACGCAGGAGGAGCTGGAAAACGCCAAGATGTCCTTCCACGACTCCATCTACGGCATTGGCGATACGCCGTCGTCCTATATCAACTGGTACTTCGGACAGTTCTGCAAGGGCATCTCCCTGTCGCAGGACGAACTCCACGAAAAATACCAGTCCGTCACGATCCCTCAGCTGGTAGAAGCTGCGAACACCCTGACGCTGGACACTATCTACCTCATGGACTGCAAAAAGGAGGCGGAATAATCCATGGAAACCACGAAAACCATCATCCGTTCCCCGCTCACCGGCGATTCCTACACACAGATTCGCCACAAAAGCGGTCTGAACATTCTGGTCTGCGAAATGGACGGCTTCCAGACCACACAGGCGCTGTTCTGCACCAACTACGGCTCCATCCACACCCGCTTCAAGACGGCAGACGATGCGGACTTCTGCACGGTGCCGGAGGGTATCGCCCATTTTCTGGAGCACAAGCTTTTTGAGAACGAGGACTGCGACGTATTCGACCTCTACGCCAAGACCGGCGCAAATGCCAACGCTTTCACCTCCTTTGACAAGACCTGCTACTTCTTCGACTGCTCCGACCACTTTCAGGAATCGCTGGACATCCTCCTCTCCTTCGTCCAGTCCCCCTACTTCACGCCGGAGAGCGTGGCAAAGGAACAGGGCATCATCGGACAGGAGATCCGCATGTATGACGACGATCCCGGCTGGCGGGTATTCTTCAACATGCTGGAGAACCTCTACCACAGCCATCCGGTACGCATCGACATCGCCGGCACAGTAGAGAGCATCGCACAGATCACCGACGACCTCCTGTACCGCTGCTACCGCACGTTCTACAATCTCCACAACATGGTACTGGTGGTTGCCGGCAAGTGCACCGTAGATCAGGTGCTGGAATCTGCCGACCGCCTGCTGAAGCCCTGCAAGGATCAGAAGCTGGAAACCATCTTTCCCGACGAGCCGGACTCCATCGTTTCGCCGGAGGTCACAGAGAACGCCGCTGTGGGACAGCCGCTGTTCCATCTGGGCTTCAAGTGCACGCCCCGTGACGATCGGGACTGCCTGAAGCAGGATCTTATTGCCACTCTCACCAACTGCATTCTGCTGTCCTCCTCCTCGCCCCTGTACCAGTCCATGCTACAGGATGGCATCATCAACAGCTCATTCAGCTTTGAGAACTTCTACGGCAGCGGATACTTCACCGTGTTTTACAGCGGTTCCTCCGACCATCCGGAGGCAATTCGGGAGCGCATCACAGCAGCATTTGCCGAGGCAGCAAAAACCGGACTGGACGAGGAACTGTTTCAGCTGCACAAAAAGGCGACCTACGGCGATTTCGTTCGCTCTCTGAACAACGTCTCCTCTGTCGCAAGCAGCATGCTCAGCGCCGCATTCCTGCACTGCAGTCTGTACGACACACTGGACATCCTCTCCGCCGTCACCATTGATGACTGCAACCGCTTCCTGCGGGAGGAGCTGCGTCCGGACCGCATGGTGCTCTCGACCATTCTGCCGACAAAATAAACCAGACAAGGAGGGAACGAGGGGATCTGAATCCCTGTTCAGATCCCCCTGCATATGACTGACACTGCAACTACTGTGGGAACGCTGGATCAAAACGAGGTCGTCTTCCCGCATCTTGGCATTGATATTCACGTAAACAGCACCGCCTTTTCCATCGGCGGGCTGGACATCCAATGGTACGGACTGCTGATTACGCTGGGGCTGCTCCTCGCCATGATCTACGCCTTTACGCAGGTGCGCAAATACGGGCTGAACCCCGACCGCTTCCTTGACGCCGTCATCGGCGGCATCATCGGCGGTATCGTGGGCGCACGTGCCTATTACGTCATCTTAGAGTGGGACACCTACGCCGACGACTGGAAGAGCATCTTCAATCTCCGGCAGGGCGGACTCGCCATCTACGGCGGCATCATCGGTGCGCTCCTTGTGGGCTGCACGGTGGCAAAGTTCCGGAAAGTGCGCATCCTGCCCCTGCTGGACATTGTGGGAATCGGCTTCCTGCTGGGACAGGGCATCGGACGCTGGGGCAACTTTTTCAATCAGGAGGCGTTCGGCAGAAACACGGACAGCTTCCTCGGCATGTCCGGCGGACAGATTCAGAACTGGATCACCAATTCCTATCCCTACACCAGCTACTATCAGAATTTCGGCACGGCTATGGACGCTTCTCAACCCGTACACCCGTGCTTCCTCTACGAATCCATCTGGTGCCTGTTGGGCTTTGTCCTGCTGGCGCTCTTCGCCAAGAAGATTCGCCGCTATGACGGACAAATCTTCCTCCTCTACATCGGCTGGTATGGTCTGGAGCGTGCGTTTGTAGAGGGACTGCGTGCCGACAGTCTGGTGGTGGGAAACGTCCGCATTTCTCAGATGCTGGCGATCCTCTGTGTGGTCGCCTCCGTCATCCTGCAAATCGTCATCGGCTTGCGGATCAAACGCATGGGCGTTGACTACCGCCTTTATAAAGACACCGCAGAATCCAAGGCGCTGCTGGCGGAATATGACCAGCAGCACGACAAATCTGCCGCCAAGTCCGCAGAAGCTGACACACCGGCAGACGACACCGCCGACTCCGAGGAAACACCGGCAGAAGAAGTACCTGCGCCGGAATCGGAATCCGCTGAAACTGAAACAGAAGAAGAAAAGGAGTCATAACATATGGCAAAATTAATTTCGGGTAAGGCCGTTTCGGCAGCGCTCCGCACCCAGATTCGGGAGGAAACTGCTGCGCTTCGGGAGAACCACGGCATTCACCCCGGTCTGGCAGTCGTTCTCGTGGGAAATGACCCTGCCTCCCAGATCTATGTCCGCAACAAGCAAAAGGCATGCGAGGAAGTCGGCTTCCGTGCGTTCGAGTATCGCCTGAACGAAAATTCCACGCAGGAACAGCTGCTGGATCTCATCCGGGTTCTCAACAAGGATGATAAGGTGCACGGCATTCTGGTACAGCTGCCACTGCCAAAGCACATCGACGAACAGACCGTGATTCTCACCATTGCTCCGGAAAAGGACGTGGATGCATTTCACCCCATGAATGTGGGACGCATTATGATCGGCAACTACGAGTTCCTCCCCTGCACCCCTGCCGGTGTCATGGAACTGATCGACAGCACTGGCGTTGACCTCAACGGCGCAAACTGCGTGGTTGTTGGACGCAGCAACATCGTTGGCAAGCCCATGGCAATGCTCCTCCTCCACCGCAACGCCACCGTGACCATCTGCCACTCCCGCACCCGCAACCTCGCCGAGGTCTGCGCCGGTGCTGACATCCTCGTCAGCGCCGTGGGCAAACCCCACTTCATCCGTGCCGACATGGTAAAGGATGGCGCAGTGGTCATCGATGTGGGCATGAACCACGACGAAAACGGCAAGCTCTGCGGCGATGTGGAGTTCGCCGAAGTTGAGCCAAAGGCAAGCTACATCACACCGGTTCCCGGCGGCGTTGGCCCCATGACCATTACCATGCTGCTGAAGAACACGCTCCACGCTGCCAAGCTTATGAACCATCTGGACGACTAAATCCATCCCGCCCCCCAGAAACACAAATGCCCTGCGTCATTGCAGGGCATTTTTCATAGACCGGGAAATACAAAAACTGCGGTACGCCAACGCATACCGCAGTCTTTTTTGCACAAAAGAATCCGTTTCCGTTTCGGGAAATTATTCCTTGACGCCGCCCAGTGCAACACCGCCTACGATGAATCTGGACAGGCAGAGGTAGATGATAACAATCGGGATGATGGACAACGCAATTGCTGCGTACTGTGCACCAAGGTCGATTCTCTTATCAACCATCAGAACCTTCTGGATCATCATCGGCATGGTGAACCGGTTGGACTTGGAAAGGAGGATCATGTTCTGTGTATAGTAGTTGTTCCAGTTCTGTACGAAAGCAAAGATTGCCTGTACTGCAATTGCCGGCTTCATCATCGGAATTGCAATGGAAATAAAGGTACGGAACTCGCTGCATCCATCAATACGTGCAGCCTCAACGATGTCCAGCGGGAAGGAGGACTTCATGTATTGACGCATGTAGAAGACGATCGCCGGCGCAGCAATTGCCGGAACGATCAGCGGAATGAAGGAGTCAGCCAGCTTCAGGGTACCAACCATGAACTGTACGAAACCAGTCGATGTTACCTGAATCGGGATCATCATAACTGCCAGAATGAAAGTATATGCGCCGTCACGAATCTTGAAGTCGTAAACAGTCAGACCATATGCAGTCATGGCAGAGAAGAAAACCGTCAGGATTGTCGAACCGCCGGCAATGATCAGAGAGTTCGCATAGCCATGGAACACACTCCAGCCCGAATACTGGGTTGGAATTGCCTTGATGTTATGGATCAGGCTGCCGCTGGGGATCAAAGACAGCGGCGCACGTGCCAGCTCTGCATCCGAACGAGTTGCGTTCATCAGCAGCAAGTAAATCGGAACCAAGCAAATCAGTACGATCAGCACGCAGATGATAAAGTATATCGTAGACTTAATGCGCTGCTTCAGCATATAATTTGCAGAAACGCCAACATTTTCCATTATACAATACCTCCCTGCTTTGCCAGCTTCTGCTGCTTCTTATATTCCTTGACCAGAGCACGACGCTCTTTCTTCTTTCTTGCCTCATCGGCATCACGGTTCATCCGGAATACAAAGATACCCAGAAT
Source organism: Ruminococcus sp. CAG:330 (assembly GCF_000437175.1). Lineage (NCBI taxonomy): Bacteria > Bacillati > Bacillota > Clostridia > Eubacteriales > Oscillospiraceae > Ruminococcus > Ruminococcus sp. CAG:330. The sequence continues at coordinate 9,016 of NZ_FR898044.1, forward strand.
TACCGTAATCAGGAACAGGAGGACAGAAGCCGCACCGGAATAACCGTACCGCACGTTCTTCATATCTGCAACGTGGAAGTTCTCGTATACGAAGATTGCGACAGTACGCAAATGCTCATTGATTGCTGTCTTATCAGAGTGGTACAGATACGGGATATCGAACATCTGCAGACCACCGATCATGGAAGTGATCAGGGTGTAGACAACCATCGGGCGCAGCAGCGGCAGAGTAACCTTGGTGAGAACCTGACGGCTGTTTGCACCATCGATGTTTGCCGCTTCAAACAGAGACGGATTAATACCCAGAATACCAGACATCATCATAATCATGGTATTACCAAACCACATCCATGTCTGGATGAACATAACGATACCACGAGACCAGCCGGCAGTACCCTCATAAATCTTTGCACCCTCAAAGTCAAACTTCTCGTGACCCCAACTCATCCAGATGCCGTTTGCAGCACTGGAAGTCTGGTTGGAGATCAGTCGCAGGAACAGAGCTGCAACGGATACTGCGGTAATGATGTTCGGCAGGTACATAACAACCTTGAAGAAGCCCTTGCCCGGGATGTGCAGCTTTGAATCGGTAAACCATACAGCCAGCAGCAGGGACAGCAGGATCTGCGGAATGAAGTTACCAACCCACAGAATAACAGTATTGCCCAGTGCTTCCAGGAACTGTGTGTGAATTTTTCTCAAACTACGGCTGTCACCGCCGAACAGCAGTGTCTGGTAGTTATCGAATCCCACGAACTCGCCAGTGTGACTTGCGTTGCCCTGAAAACTTAGAATAAAGGTGTTGATCAGAGGCCAGATCTGGAAAAAGCAATAGACGAGGAAGAACGGCAGGATAAACAGATACCCGTACTTGGCGTAGCTAATGGACTTAATACGGGACTGTGCCGTAGATGCCATAGAATCACCCTCTCAAAAATTAAGTAGAATAGTAAGAGTTATGATAAATATATGCCTACAAGGGCAGTGTTCTCCCCCTGTAGGCGATATATTTATGAAAAGATTCGTTCAGTGTGACGAAAATTAGTCAACCTGTACGTCCGGCAGAGCGGTAGAAACAGCATCCAGGAAGTTATCCAGGCAAGCTTCTTCGCTATCCAGATCACCGGTGCAGTAAGACTGTACAGCAGTTACGAAAGCATCGTTGATGGTGCCGTCGTTCTGGCCAGCGACACCGTCCAGGCTAATGTTGTCAGCGGAATCCAGCAGAGTTGCGAACTGATCCTGTCCGTCCTTCAGCAGCGGGTTCTTGTTAGCGCCTTCAGCAACAACGTCAGCCATAACGGTCTTGTTGTTTACGAAGTCAGAGTGAGACAGAGCGTACTGCTTCATGGTATCTGCGTTGATGGTCATGTCGTATACGAACTGAGCTGCTGCAGTTGCGCTGTTGCAGTTCGGGGATACGCACAGCCAAGAGCCGCCCCAGTACCAACCGGTCGGACCCATGGTGTAGCCATACTTTCCGTAAGTAGAACCGCCTTCGCCGCCTTCGCCGTCCTGCAGCTGAGCGCCAGCAGCCATAGACCAAGACGGGAAGAAGTAACCGAATGTAGCGTTAGCCAGTGCGCCTTCGCTCTGACCGATCAGCTTCCAGTCGTCTGTCCACTGTTTTACGTTGGTGATGTAGCCCTTGTCAAAGTTTTCCTTTGCCATGGTGATGAAGTCCTTGGTTGCATCCGGCTGGAACTTGCCGTCAGCGTCGATCCACGGAGTGGTTCTGTTACCAGCGGAGTATGCTCTCCATACGCCGGCGATGGTATCAGCCATAGCAGTCTTGTTACCAGACTTCTCGTATACAGTTGCAGCGGTCTTCCAGAATGCATCCCAGTCACCGATCTGTGCCTGCATATCTTCCGGAGAAGTTACGCCCAGGTACTCTTCAGCCAGGTCAGCTCTGTAAGCGTAACCGCCGGCAGCTGCCTGCCAGGAAGCACCCTTCAGAACGCCGTTGCTGTCGGTACCCAGTGTTACAGTGTAGCCGTAAGCATCCTTGTACATGCTCTCATCGATGCCCAGAGCGGACAGCGGAGCGGTGTACTCGTCGTTGTTCTCATAGCTCATTACCCAGTCTGCATCGCAAACAAACAGGTCAACGTCAGAGCCAGAAGAGAAGTACTGAACGTACTGCTCGTTTGCCTCAGTACCGCCGGAACCAACGTTTACGTAGGTCGGGTTCTTTGCAGAAGTAACATCGAACATTGCCTTCAGGTCGGTGTCAGTCCAGCACAGAATGCTCAGAGTGTCATCGTCGTCCTTCAGAGTGCCATCCGGAGTCGGAGCACCAGTGGTGTCGCCACCTTCAGCTTCGCTGCTGTCTGCATCTTCGCTGCTCTCAGCGTCTGCGCTGCTCTCATCAGCAGAAGACTCAGCAACAGAAGAATCGGCAGTAGAAGAAGAATCTTCTTTGTCGCCGCAGCCTACGAATGCAGTTGCAGTCATAGTCAGAGCAGCCATCAAAGCCAGTGTCTTTTTCAACTTGTTCATTGGAATTTTCCTCCTTAAATATATATATTACACCGTCTGCCGTCCATTCGGGCTTCCGGCGTAATAATCCTATAAAATGCGCTCCGAATTTCGGAAAGCGCAGCCGCTTTTCCGAAATCTGTTCTCTCTGTCAATTTTGCATCGTCAAAAGAACATTTTTTCGGATAAGCTTAATATACAACAATTCGAATCAAATGTCAATGGATTATACCATTCTTTCATTTTTTTCAGTGATACAAAACAAAAATTAACTCATTTTTTTGTACACATTGCCATATAAATTGTGCATTTGCGGAAATGGTTACAAAACGGTTAAAATCGTGATTTTCCACAGAAACATTTGCGCTACGGGCGGTTTTCCGGCAGAACTGTCACAAAATCCCGCAGCTTCTCGAACCGCTGATCCGTCATTCCCTCTGCATACAGCAGCTCATAGGGCGAGGAAAAGTACCGGATCTCCTGCCGCAGCGTCAAAATCGCATCGGCAAGCGTTTCCGTCATCTCCGGAATCCGCATCAGTTCCTCACGAGTTGCCGTGTTCAGATCGATTGGAAAGGAAACAGGCTCCGACGGTTCCGCCGCATCTGTCGCCGCCTCTTCCGGCATGTCCGCCGCAGAAGACTCCTCCGGAACTTCTTCCGGCTGGAGCAATTCCTCCTCGTCCGGCGTTTCCTCCGGCAGGTACAGCATCGGAACGATTTCCGCATACTTCACTGTTCCGATGCCATTTACCTCCAGCAGCTGCTCAAGGTTCCGGAATCCGCCAATCTGCTCCCGATATGCCACAATGCGCTGCGCCAGAACCTCCCCGATTCCCGGCAGTACCTGCAATTCCTCCGCCGTCGCCGTGTTAAGGTTCATGGGTGTGGAAACATCACACACCGTCCGGGTGGATTCCGTCGCAGCTGCGGATTTCGAGGATGCCGCCTTGCGGGTTGCTTTCGCAGAACTGGAAACAGATGACTCTGGCACAGATACCGAAACCGATGATGACACCGCAGAAACTGCCGACGACTCCGCCGCCAGCCGGTGTACCTTTGCCGGCGTTTTGACATCCGAAAAGCTGCGGATCCCCTGCCATCCCACCAGAGCGACTGCTCCGGTCAGCAAAGCAACCGCCAAAAGGCTGCCGCACCGTTTTTTCCATATTGTTTTTTTCTTCATAGGCACAATCCGATCACAAATATGTTCCGAACAGAATTATTGTAGCACATTTTTTCAGATTCTGCAAGTACTTTTTTCACAATTCCCGAATTTTTCTGAAAAAGCAAAAACTGCGGCGAAAAGGGCAGAGATTTCTCCCTGCCCCTCTCGTTTTCAAAAGCGAATTTACCGCTTTGCTTTTTATACTCTAGCGACGCCGGTTTCCTTGGCTGCCTCTGCAACTGCCTTGGCAACTGCTGCGGCAACGCCATCCTCCAGCGGGCTGGGGATGATGTAATCTGCTGCCAGCTTGTCATCGGTAACAAAACCGGCGATTGCCTTTGCAGCAGCGATCTTCATTGCGTCGTTGATCTCGCTTGCACGAACATCCAGTGCGCCACGGAAGATACCCGGAAATGCCAGAACGTTGTTGATCTGGTTCGGGAAGTCGCTGCGTCCGGTGCCCATAACAGCTGCGCCGGATGCTAGAGCCAGATCCGGCATGATCTCCGGTGTCGGGTTTGCCATTGCGAAGATGATCGGATCCTTTGCCATGGTCTTTACCATTTCCGGTGTTACACAGCCCGGTGCGGAAACGCCGATGAAAACATCTGCGCCAACCAGCATCTCAGCCAGCGTGCCCTTCTTGTGACCGCTGTTGGTGATAGCAGCCATCTCTTCCTTCTGTGCATTCAGGTTGTCACGTCCCTCGTAGATTGCGCCGTGGCGGTCGCAGAGGATTACGTGGTGCGGATCCAGACCCATTGCGATCAGCAGACGGATGATTGCGATACCTGCTGCGCCTGCACCGCTGGTAACCACCTTGATCTGGTGGATGTCCTTGCCAGTCAGCTTCAGTGCGTTGAGCATTGCAGCCAGCGTTACCACAGCAGTACCGTGCTGGTCATCGTGGAAAATCGGAATATCGCAGCATTCCTTCAGCCGCTTTTCGATCTCGAAGCAGCGGGGTGCGGAGATATCCTCCAGATTTACGCCGCCGAAGCTGCCGGCCAGCAGACGAACGGTGTTGACGATCTCGTCCACATCCTTGGAGCGAACGCAGAGCGGGATGGCATCCACATTGCCGAAACGCTTGAAGAGAGCACACTTGCCTTCCATAACCGGCATGCCTGCTTCCGGACCGATGTCGCCCAGACCCAGAACAGCGGTGCCGTCTGTGATAACAGCCACCAGATTGCCGCGGCGGGTCAGGTCATAGCTCTTGGAAACATCCTTCTGAATTTCCAGACAAGGCTGTGCAACACCCGGGGTATACGCCAGAGAAAGGTCATCTGCGGTTTCCAGCGGTGCACGGAGGGTTACCTCGATTTTTCCCTGCCATTCATAGTGCAGTTTCAAAGATTCTGCTGCATAATCCATAGTTTTCCGTTCCTTTCTAATCAACCTTCCGGTTGGCGCTGTCCGGTGCCGGACAGCGGTTTTGAATTCTAGTTTCGGGAAATACACCCGAAAAACCACCGGAAATCGGAAAAGTCTTCCAGATTGCCCGGCGGTTTGGCTTGGTGCCCTTTGGGCAATTTTCAGAGCCTTGCTGCGGCTCTTAGAGAGACATTTCGTTGATTACCTGACGCAGTGCGGTTTCGCTCTTCTTCAGGCGAACGATCTCTTCCTCAGTCATCGGAGGAGTCAGTTCCCGCTCAATGCCGTTTGCGCCGACAACGCACGGCAGGCTCAGGCAGACATCCTTGATGCCATAGTGTGTGCCGTCCTGCAGAGTAGAAACTGTGAGAACAGCCTTGGTATCCCGCAGGATTGCCTCAACGATGGTGCTGACAGACAGTGCGATTGCGTAATAGGTTGCGCCCTTGCACTTGATAACCTCAGCGCCGCCGTCACGAACTTCCTGCTCAATGGCATCCTTGTCGCCCAGATTCTCAACGGTCTGGCAGTACTCATCGAACTTCATGCCGCCGATGCTGGACAGAGACCACGGGATCATGGAAGAATCGCCGTGTTCGCCGAATACATATGCGTGGATGTTCTTGATGTTCAGACCAGCGTGGTCGGACAGACAGGTACGCAGACGGGAGGAGTCCAGAACGGTACCGGAGCCGATCACCTGCTTCGGGCTCAGACCGGAAACACGGATTGCCTCATAGGTCAGCACATCAACCGGGTTGCTGACGATCACATAGCATGCATTGGGGGCATACTTGGTGATCTCCGGCATAACCGATGCCATGATCTTTGCGTTGGTCTTGCAGAGGTCGATTCTGGTCTGACCCGGCTTTCTTGCGATGCCGACTGTGATGATTACCACATCAGAGCCCACAGCATCCGGATAGTCGCCGTCGTGCACATCACAGGTGGGGCAGAATGCGTTGCCCTGCATGATGTCCATTGCTTCGCCCTTTGCCTTCGGCTTATTGATATCCACCAGCAGCAGCTCCGAACATAAGCCCTTAATTGCCAGTGCAAATGCGATAGACGCACCAACATTACCTGCGCCCAGAACGGTTACCTTTTTTCCTTTTTTAACATTCTTTTCCACTTTACAATCTTCCTCCTAACTTTTCTGGCGCTCTTTTGAATTCCGATGGAATCCAGAACGCCCAGTCGCAGAACCCGTATTGAAAAGCGAGTTCCTGTACGCAGCTTTTTGGGAGCAGTCAGCCGTTTTTGGCTTTCGCTTCTCCGCCTGCATACTCAAGTTTATTATAACACGTCCGCTGAAAATTTGCAAGGTACAATCCTCCATTTTAAAATTTTTGTCACTTCTTACAGAATTCCCCCTCGAGAAGCGTACAAACTAAACAAAAACCGGATTCTCCGCTGTAAAATCGGCACGGATGCTGTGATATTCTCATGAAAACAGCTTGACAATTCCGTGAAAAGGTGTCATAATAAAATGCGAATGGGTCTGTTACCTATTTAAAATGCGTTTCAAAGCGTTTTCTATGGAGAACAGGCTCTGAAACAAAGCACAAAAAAGAAAGGAAGGAATGCAACCAATGAACAAACGACACCGACTCACCGGACTTCTTCTGGCGGTCTGTCTGAGCACCGGCGCTGTGTCCGGCACAGGTGCGCTGCCTGCTGCCGCCGCCGATACCCAGAACTATGCGGAAGCCCTGCAAAAGTCCCTGTACTTTTACGAATGCCAGCAGGCCGGACCTCTGCCGTCCTGGAATCGTGTGGAATGGCGTGCCGACTCCACGCTGAGCGATGAGGTCACAGGCGGCTGGTACGATGCCGGCGACCACGTCAAATTCAACCTGCCCATGGCGTACTCCGCCTCCATGCTGGCATGGGGATTGTACCAGTATCCGGACGGCGTGGAGCGCTCCGGACAGATGGAGACCTACATGAACAACCTCACCTTCGTGCTGGACTACCTCGCCGCCTGCGATGAGGGCGACACCGTGGTCTATCAGGTGGGCAGCGGACAGATGGATCACACCTGGTGGGGTCCGGTAGAGCTGCTGGAGTACGGCATGAAGGACAACGGCGCAGACTACGACAAGGCAAGAGCCGTGCTGCGCGGGACAGACTCCGCTGTCTGCGGCGAGATGGCTGCGGCGCTGGCTGCCGGCTACTGTGCCCTCAAGGATAAGAGCGCCAATGCGGACAGCTACCTCTCCCATGCGGAGAACATCTTTGCCCTCGCCGACAAGACCAGAAGCGATGACACATACAACAACAGCGATGCCGGCGGCTTCTACCGCTCCTCGCACTTCTATGACGAGCTGTTCTATGCGGCAAACTGGCTCTACATTGCCACAGGCGAAAAGAGCTATCTGGACAAGGCAGCCTCCTACATTCCCAATCTGGGCAAGGAGCTGGGCAGCGACGAGCTGAAATACTCGTGGGGTATGTGCTGGGACGATGTGATGCAGGGCGGTCTGCTGCTGTACGCCATCAACACCGGCGACAGCTTCTACACCAGCCGTGTGAAAAAGCATCTGGACTACTGGACGGACTCTGTGAAGGAGCTGGACGGCGGTCTGCGCTGGCTGACCACATGGGGATGTCTGCGCTATGCCAACACCGCCGGTTTTCTGGCAAGCGTGGCGTGCGACACGGTGCTCAAGGGCACCGATACCAAAAAGTATCAGGAGTTCTATCAGGAACAGATCGACTACAGCCTCGGCGACAATCCGGATCACCAGAGTTTTGTGGTGGGATACGGCGAGAACTCCCCCAAGAATCCCCACCACCGGACGGCGCATGCCTCTTGGAAAAATGCGCTGGATACGCCGGAAACCAACCGCCACATCCTCTACGGCGCACTGGTGGGCGGCCCCAACGAGGACGGCACCTACACCGACGACCGGCAGAACTATATCAACAACGAGGTTGCCTGCGACTATAACGCCGGCTTCACCGCCCTGCTCTGCAAGATGAACACCGCCTCCGACAGCAAGCCCGACCCGAATTTCCCCGAACCGGAACAGCGGGATCAGGAGTTCTATGTGGAGACCAAACTCAAAAGCAGTGACAGCGGCGTCACTCTGAGCTTCAAGTTCACCAACCACAGCGCATGGCCGGCACGCATTGAGGACAACATGTCCTACCGGTACTACATGGATCTCTCCGAGGTTATCAGCGCCGGATACCAGCCCTCTGATGTGGCGGTGCGTGTGGATCGGGATCAGGCGAAGATGTACGACGACTGCAAGCCCGCAGAGATCTCCCCCATCACCCAGTATCAGGGGAACATCTATTATATTGAGATCACCTATCCGGACGGCAGAGCTGCCATGCCCATTTCCGAGGGACAGCACCAGTGCGAACTGCTTCTGGCACTGGTATTTCCCGACTATCAGTCGGGCTGGGATGCCTCCAACGACTACTCCAATGCGGATCTGCTGAAAAACGCAGGGGAATACGTGATTTCTGACCGCATTCCGCTCTACCAGAACGGCGTGCTCTACTCCGGCATAGAACCGGACGGCACCAAGCCCTCCACGACCACTGCTGTCGCCACAAAACCCGCCCCGTCCACAACCACTGCAGCATCCGGAAGCCTCGGCGATGTGAACACAGACGGCAGCGTCAAGCTGAACGATCTGGTGCTGCTGGGGCGCTATCTGCTGGGCAATGCCGAGCTGAGCCGGCAGGGTGCTGCCAATGCCGACCTGAATCAGGACGGCAAGGCAAACGGCATGGATCACGCTGCGCTGCGGCAAATGCTGGCGCAAGGCTAATTGCCAAATTTGAGAATTCATTAAGAAAAAGGGAGAGAAGCTTTTTATGAGCGCTTTCAAAGAGTTTTTGTTCAACAATGACTATTCGTATTTATTGCAGATCGCAATCATTCTGCTTTCCACCAAACTCCTCGGTCTGCTGACCAAACGCATCAGCCTGCCGCAGGTTGTAGGCGCACTGGCTGCTGGTATCATTCTGGGGCCGATGCTGCTGGATGTGGTAGAGCGCAACGATCTGATCGTCAGTCTGGCTGAGCTGGGCGTTATCGTCCTCATGTTCAGCGCCGGTCTGGAAACCGACATTCAGGAGCTGAAAAAGGCAGGACTCGCCTCCTTCGTCATCGCCCTGATCGGTGTCATCGTTCCGCTGCTGGGCGGTTATTTCCTGGCAGATCTGTACAATACCGATCAGGATCCGGAGATGGCATCCCTGTTCTGGCAGAATATCTTCATCGGCGTTGTCCTGACAGCAACCTCTGTCAGCATCACCGTGGAAACCCTGAAGGAGCTGGGGGCGCTGAACTCCCGTGCCGGAAACGCCATTCTGGGTGCAGCCGTCATCGACGACATTCTGGGCATCATCGCCCTGACCGTTGTCATCAGTCTGGGCGGCAAGAAGTCCGGCGACGGCGAATCTGCCAGGACTCTCGGCTCGGCTCTGGTGGGCGACGGCATCTTCGCCGTGGTCATCAACATTCTGGCATTCTTCATTGTGGCAATCGGCGCCGCTGTCCTGTACCACTTCTTCTTTAAAAAATGGCGGGAATCCAGCAACAAGAACCTCCAGCGCCACAACATCGTCACCTTTGTTTTCTGCCTGCTGCTCTCCTTTGCCGCAGAGCTGTTCTTCGGTGTCGCAGATATCACCGGCGCTTTCGTTGCCGGCCTTGCCGTATCCGGTCTGAAAAAGAATGAATACGTGGTCAACCGCTTCAACACCCTCTCCTACATGCTTCTCTCCCCCATCTTCTTCGCCAACATCGGACTTGCCATGACACTGGACGGTCTGACCGGCAAGCTGATCATCTTTATGCTCCTGCTGATGCTGGTTGCCGTTGCCACCAAGGTCATCGGTTGCGGACTGGGCGCAAAGATCATGCGCTACACCAACAAAGAGAGCCTGCAAATCGGTATCGGCATGATATCCCGTGGTGAGGTCGCTCTAATCGTCGCCAACAAGGGTGCTTCCGTGGGACTGATGAGCGAGAAGTTCATGACACCGCTGGTCATCATGGTCGTATTCACCACGATCGTCACCCCCATCCTGCTGAAGTTTGTATTTCCCAAGAACCGGAAACATGACGACGGAACTACCGCCAACGAGGGACTGGAAACCTGCGGCGTAAACGCACAGCTGGAAGAGTCCTGACAGGAGGTACTTGCATATGAAACTGGTCACCTATCTGCAAAACAGCACGGAGCACCTTGGCGTGCTGACAGCGGACGAAACCGGCATCGTGCCGGCGAAGGCGCTGGGACTGCACTTTGCCGACATGGCAGAGCTTGCTGTCACCATGACCGACCGGCAGCGTGATACTGCGGCCGCCCTGCTGCCGGAGAAATCCGGAGAAGCCGTTCCGCTGGCACAGGTCAAACTGCTGGCGCCCATCCCCCGTCCGGCTCGGGACATCATCTGCCTTGGCGTCAACTTCTCGGAGCACGCCAGGGAGAGCGTGGGTGTCATGGGGCAGGAATACGGCGGAGAGCGGAAGTTCCCCATCTATTTTGCCAAGCATGTCAACGAGGCAGTTGCCCCCGGCGATCCCATTCAGGGACACTTTGACATCGTCACCGATCTGGACTATGAGGTGGAAATGGCGTTCGTGGTACGCAGGGACATTCAGGGCGCAAAGGCAGAGGACGCTGCCTCCTATGTGTTCGGCTACACCATCATGAACGATGTCAGCGCCAGATGCATCCAGATGCGCCACAAGCAGTGGTTCCGGGGCAAGAGTCTGGACGGCTTCGCACCCATGGGACCGTGTCTGGTCACGGCGGACAGCTTCTCCTTTCCGCCGAAGCTGAATCTCACCTGCCACGTCAACGGAGAACTGCGGCAGAAGTGCAACACCGAATTGTACATCCACAACATCCCCTATGTCATTGAAGAGCTGTCCCACGCCATGCGCATCCCTGCCGGAACGATCATCTCCATGGGAACGCCTGCCGGTGTGGGCATGGGCTTCCATCCGCCCAAGTACCTCAAGCACGGCGACGTTGTCACCTGTACAGTGGAGGGCATTGGCACAATCGTCAATCCGGTGGAATAACTCTTTTCACACAAATATAACCAAAAATCCCGTACAGAGTTTCGCCTCTGCACGGGATTTTTCATTCGCATGACATGATATTCTATTAGAACCTGTCTTCACAAGAAATATATGTGGATTTTCGAGCATAATTTTGTTGCAGACAAGGCAAAAATACGCAGGCGGGCTGTCGCCCGGCAAGTATTTTTCTACGCAGTATGCAGCAAAATTTGCCGAAAAGACACGTGGATACGCTTGTGAAGACAGGTTCTTATACCTTTTCAAAGATCTGCCGCAGCTGCGCCGGTGTCATTTTCTGTTCCGGTGCGAACTCCTCCGATGCCGCATAATCCAGCAGACTCTTGGCGAACCAGCGCACCTCCGGACGCATGGCAATGCGGGAGAGCCGGCTGGTGCACACCAGAAGTCTGCCGGTGCCGACCTTTGCCTCCCATACAATGCCAAGCTTGTGGTTGCGCTCGAAGTTATCGATCATCTGGACAATGGGCGTCAGTGTCTGAGCGGTGTCATCCAGAATCGCACAGTCCGCTGCGGAAACGATGTCGTACCACTGGGGCGTGCTGTACTCCTGCGTGGGGAATGCCGACAGTGCCGGATGATCTGCCTGAATACAAAGCCCCATGGTTCCTACCGCAACCGGCTTTTTCATCCAGTTGCAGATGTCCCGAAACATGGGATAGCACCAGAAATCCGTACAGTAAAATCCCTCAATCGCCTGCGCCGTTTCCGTGGGCAGGAACAGCACAGCACCGCCGTTTTCCAGCGTTTGCAGTGCCTTGTCCAGCTCCTCTGTCACGCACAGTGTCCCATGGTCGGCAAGCTCCGGCATGGCGATCGCCGGATAGAGCATAAGGTCGTAGGCATTGCACACATCGGTATCCCGCACCGACAGCACCAGATGCATCCGCATGGGGCGCTGCACCTCCTCCGGCATCCGGCAGAAAATGCTGCCCACTTCGTTCAGCCCGACTTCCGCCTTGGCCAGCGTAAAGTTTCCCTCGCCCAGCGTCTCGCCGTTCTCTGCCACCAGAAGCCACTCGATGATGTTGTGTTCCGGAAATGCGGGCGTGGCGCAGCGCAGGGACACCTTTGCCGCAAGCATCTCGCCGGTGATGCAGACATAGGACGGGAACTGTGCCAGCAGCACGCAGTCAGAACAGAACATCCGCCACTCCTCTGGCGAAATCAGTCCCTTGCTCTCCATGAAAGCATCCAGCATACCGACCAGCGCCGTGCCCTGTCCGGAAAAGTCCTGCAAATCCAGCAGCTGGAAACCAGCCACATACTGCGACCGCATGGCTGCCTCGATTTCTTCTTTATAGCAGGCAGCTGCCAGCGCACCGCTGCACCGGAAAAACTGCTCCGCCTGATGCAGCATGCCCCTGGCTGCAAGGCGCTCCCGGAACACCTCGAAATTCCGTGCCTTCAGCGGGCCGGTGTACTTCTCGATCTCCCGAAAATCCGGATACACCTCATACTGCCCGATCTCGTGGGTGATGATGGGCTTGGTGGGAACCAGTCCGCCGGCAGTATCCCCCACCTTTACTTTCTTGACACCGGTGCCGTACTGAATCTCGATCTCCTGCACCTTGCTGCCATCCTCACCGTCCGTCTGCTTGGGGAAGATGACATCGTCATAGGTGTGCATGGTACTGGGACGGTCAGTCTGTACATGTCCCAGCGGCGCATCACACATGCTGTAAGAGCCGCGCAGCAGCCGTTCCTTGCTCAGGCGCACGCCCACGAAATAGTCGTCCTCCGGCAGAATCTGCGGGAGGCGCTGGAAATTGTTGCAGCCCTGTGTGTACAGATGACGGCTGTCCAGCGCCTTGTAATGCCGCAGAATCTCTCCCAGACGCTCTGGACTCCCCCACAGTTCATTGCCCAGCGAGAACATGACGAACGAGGGATGGTTGCCGAATGTCTCCAGTATCTTGTCCCCCAGTGCAATGAGGTAATTCTGTTCCGCCTCGTTATAGCCCTCTTCTCCCGGCGCAGCGATCGTGCCCCAGAACGGCAGCTCCGGCTCCATGTAGATGCCCAGCAGATCCGCTGCCGTAAACGCCGCATCCGGCGGGCAGCAGGTGTGGAAACGGTAGTGGTTGATGCCGTAGGACTTGGCGATCTCCAGAATGCGAATCCACTCGTTCACCTCTGTCGGCGCATAGCCCGTGCGTGGAAAAATCAGTCCGTCATGCTTGCCACGGAGCATGGTGGGCTGTCCATTGATGGTAAAGCGCATACCATCCGTGCAGAACTGCCGCATACCGAAGCTGAGATAACCGCAATCCTGCTCGTTGATGCGGTAGGTGAGGCAGTACAGGGCGGGGTGAAATTCGCTCCACTCGTAGTACGCCTCCTCCAGGGGAATCGTCACCGAAGCCATACCGCTGGCATCAGCTGTCAGCTGCGTCTGGAACGTGGGAATGCTGTCCTCCTCATCGTCCTCCATAACGCTGCCCTCTGCCGCAAACGAAGCGGTCTTTGCCCCGTGGAGCTGCATGGTCAGAGTGACCTCCCGCCGCTCCGGATCGGGATACGCCTGCACATGATCCGCATAGACCTCTGAAAACACCTCCAGCGTCATGCTGCCGGTGATGCCGTTCCAGTTGGACTGGGTGTCCGGCGAGGTGAGATGTCCGCCCTTGATGGGATAGCCGGTGTTTTCCACACAGACCACGATCTCTACCAGCGGTTTCGTCACATATGCCGAAATCTCATAGACGTGGGGCGTGCACAGGCTGTCGCAGCTGCCCACACGCCTGCCGTTGATCCACAGCGTGGTAATACGGGTGCGCTCCAGCGTCAGCTTCATGGGAAGTCCGAGAAAATCGGGATCGAGGTAAACGGTTTTCCGAAACCATGCCTGCCCCTCAAATGCATAGGCATCGGTCAGGAATCCGGTCTCCCGTGCCGGATTGGGGGTTCCTTTTTTGGCGAGAGAAGTGGTGCCGGGGAGCGAGATGGTGTCATCAAAAGCCGCGGGAACCTGTTTCCCTGCCATCTGCGCCAGAGAGAGTTCCCAGACACCGCTGAGGTCATAACGTGCGATCATATGTTTGACTCCTTTCAGAAAGGCGTTTCGATTCCATATCCAAAGTGTAGCATATCCAGGATATGCTGTCAAGGAACCGGCGCAAATAAACTTAAAAAAATCCGAGGGCTGGACATTTTGGCGAAATATGTTATAATAATGGTAACCGGACA
>NZ_FR898044.1:23361-24372 GCF_000437175.1 Ruminococcus sp. CAG:330
TATTTCTCTACGATTTTCTAAACCGCCGAACAAATTCGGAAAAAGGCGTGACCATCGAGGAGATCCAGCGGTATCTGGCGGAGGAAAAGAACATGGAGCGGGTCTCCGCCGCCACCATCCGGCGGGATCTGGAGCGAATGATGTACGCCGGATATGACATCGATATCCGCCGTGGCCCACACAACACCCATTTCTACCGCATGAAAGGCAAACCGTTCAAGTTCAACGAAATCCGGTTCATCGTGGATTCCATCTCCATCAACAAGTTTCTCTCCCCCGAACAAAAGCGAAAGCTGATCCACAAGTTCGAGGGACTCTGCTCCGAGAGCGAAGTGCGCCAGCTGATGAGCCGTGTTTCCATCAGCACCTGCGGCGCACCCTCTCTGGACTTGCTGGAGAATCTGGACGCCATCCACCGCATCATCGCCGAAAAGCGCACTCTCAACTTCGACTACGGCAAAATGGATGCCCAGCGCCATTTCCACTATCAGGAAAAATCCCGCACCCTGCTCCCCTGCCAGGTCATCTATTTCAGCGAGCGGTTCTATCTGAAGTGTTACAGTGTGGAGAACAGCCACCTCCGCACCTACCGCATCGACCGCATGCGGAACATCGTCGCCGGAGAGAAGTTCCGCCAGCTTCCGGAAATTCCAAAACCGGATGGTGCTGTGCTGGACATCTTCGAGCCGAAGTATTACGAACTGGTCACTCTGCGGGTCAAGCGCTTTCTGCTGGACGACATGCTGGAGCAGCTTGGCGCCTATGCCAGCGCACAGGACGATCCGGACAACAGCGGCTTCGTTCTGGTGCGGGCACGCATCGGCATCAACGACAGTTTCCACCGATGGGTGATGAAATACGGTGGAAATGTGGAAATCCTCCGGCCGGAAAATTTGCGCAGGGAGTTCGCTGAAAAGGTCGCTGAACTCTACCGTCAATACTGGGATTAAGCGTCATGATTCTAAAAAGACAGCTTTAAAAAAAGCAGACGGACTGAAACTCCGCCTGCTT
>NZ_FR898045.1:0-32366 GCF_000437175.1 Ruminococcus sp. CAG:330
TACTGCCGCAGTCAGTCCCGCCAGCCATTTTTGCTTATTCATACAAAAAATTCCTCCTTCTGTTGTTTGATATTATCGTTTCTATCAAACTATCTCTATTGTAGCAGAATCTAAGATATTTGTATAACATATTTGTCATGCGATTTGCATATTTGTAAAAGCATTTTTGCAAATACACCATGAAAAAACGAAAGGTTGTTTCATAGAAAAAAGAAAAGGTTGAATTTTATTCACAGTGTATTAGTATTTATGTGGTACAATATACTAGCCACTTCAAAAAAATGAAACGGGGGAATCATTCTTATGTGGAAAAAAAGAAGTATTTTGTTATTGTTTGCGCTGACCATAGCGTGCAGCAGCACACTGTACGGCTGTGATGTCATGAAAACTCCGACAGAATCCGGCGCAAATGCCAGTGAGGAAAACTCAGGCGAAACATCCGGAGAGGACAAGGATTCAGGCGGTGCAGACAAGACGGACTCCAACGGGAAAGAAAAATCAGAGGATGCCAAAGGCGGTCTGTCCGCTGAGGAGTGCAATGCACTTTGGAAAGAATATCTCGGACAGCAGACGCTCTGCCAGATCAACAAAAAATTCGAAATATCGGATTCTTTGGAGGTGCAAAACGCACCCAGCGGATTGGCAGCAGCCGTTCAGAACGACTTCGACGGCGATGCTCAGAACGAGCTGGTCACATTCACTTTCGATAAGAACAGTACCGACGGCGACGACATCCGGATAGATTTGCTAGAAATCGAGGGCGGCGCAGTCAAGGTTTC
Source organism: Ruminococcus sp. CAG:330 (assembly GCF_000437175.1). Classification (NCBI taxonomy): domain Bacteria; kingdom Bacillati; phylum Bacillota; class Clostridia; order Eubacteriales; family Oscillospiraceae; genus Ruminococcus; species Ruminococcus sp. CAG:330. Next base: position 780 of record NZ_FR898045.1, read on the forward strand.
CGACAGCAAGTATCTGACGGAGATTCTGGACATCAGCGACAAGCAGCAGGCGGTAACCAACTCCATCTATTTTTCAAGAGCCAACAGTATGGAAATTGCAACCTCATCGTATCAGGGCAATCTGTATTTCGGCAGCCTTCTGACGAGAGAGTGCTATTTCTATGCGGGAGAAACGTGTCCATATGTGAAAAGTTTCAATGTATTCACCATAGAGAACCATGAGATCACACCCTGCACCATCGCTTCTACAGACATGGAATGGGCTACTGTCGCATATCCTTTGGACGAAACGGTGATCTATTCCAAACTGCTTCCGCCCAGCATTCGGGAGACGCAGGAACTGGGCAGCTGTTCTGTTGACGAAGAACAATCCCCTTACCCGGAGAGTGCGCAAAGAGTCAAGGATGAGGTGGATGCCATGACCATCCGGCAGGGAAAATCCAACTTGTACACCAATCTTTTTTCTGCCTTTGAAGCAGGCTTTCATGTGGTTGGCGGGACATGCTCCTCTGCTGAGGCAGCTTATTCTCTGCTGCTGAATGAATTCGGCTTGGATATCGCATACGACAGTCAGGAAGAGTTGCAGGAAAGATCTTCAGAGGAGTGCAGCGCTCAGTTTGTTGCCAAAGGAGATGCGCAGGTAACGCCAATCGTGAAAATCAGCCTACTGAAAAAATATCACTACCAATCTATGGAATACGAGGAATACTGGAACAAACTCACGCTTACCTCTGACCTCAACAAGATTCTCGGCGATGAGAACTTGTTCACCGAAACCTTTGAGAATGAGGATGCGCTGTTTGAGGACATCCTCCGCTATCCGGAATATCACCATGATATCTGGGATACATTCGATTCCATGAATCTCATGCAGTGCATCATGGATCTGGATCAGGACGGAAAAAAGGAACTGCTGATTGAAGGCACCAATGACAGCGATTATAAAAGTGTCGGCGTTGTGAAAGCAGACGGCAGTTTTTACTTCCTGAACAATGCCGGAATGAACACAGAATATTTCTCCAACGGCTTTATCCGTGGAAATACCATGAATTCCGTATTTGGCTACACGTATCTAAACACAACGAATGGCGAAACATGGAGCGCACAGCTGGAAAACGGGCAGAGTTCGGTGCGTATTTTGGAGAACGGTGACGGCAGCCAGGTATTAAAGGGCACACAGGCAGAAGAAAAAGAAAAGACCATGTACTCTGCCAATACGGTTACTCCGGACTTCCAGAACTATTATGTATGGCAGCCGGAACAAAATCTCCAAAATTTCACGTCTGTTTCGAAAACAGACAGCGCTGCTGCCAACTGGAAAAGCGCTTACTTCAGCATTCTGGACGAATTCCAGAACAGTCTGGACTACGAGATGGACGGTGTCACATGGAAATATGCGCTGCTCTACATCGATGACGATGACGTGCCGGAGCTGTATGTCACTTGTGAGAGCATGGATTTCGGCAGTGCCATGTACAGCTACAGTGATCAGAAAGTCACTCGAATCCTCACCTCTCCCGCAGTCCGCGACAACGGATTTATGGGATACATCGAACACACAGGGCAGTTTGTCACATTGACACACGGCGGTTCTATGCACTATGAATACGATGTCTACCAGCTGAAAAAAGGGCAAGCGGAAATCGTGCACAAATTGCGCTGCGACGAAAATGCCGAACACCTCTATGACATTGACGGCGAGGAGTTTAGCAAGGAAGCATTTGATACACGGTATCAGACTTATCAATCACAGTATACGGAAGTCACGTACATGGCACGTGACGAGATCGAACACACGCTAAATCAATAAAAAAATGCATGCGGAACGGGAACAGTCTCCGTGATACTGCTGCAGCTTCCGCACCCGATCGGCGTAGTCCAGAATCATGTGATACTGCAGATTTTTGATACGGTCAATATCGACAAATGACTCGTCTTATTATGCCGTGATGTTTCAGAAAAAAATGCGATAAAACAAAAACATTATGGAAAACTGAAACATTCCTTTTATGCTACTGCATCATTGCGTAAAAAATCCGTCCTGCGTCACAGCAGAACGGATTTTTCGTTTTGAAACTGCGGAACTTCTTAGCCAATGGGAACGATGGGCAGTTCATTTTCATCGGGGTTCACACCGCTTGTGGTGATAACATCCTCGCAATCGAACTCTACGACCTCCAGCTCCGGTGCTACGTATGTCTCCTTCATGAATTTCACCTCGCTTTTCCACACGAAATGTGCTTGTAGATTTATTATAACATATCGATAAAAAATTGTCAAGATGTATTTCGCAGAAGAAAAAATTTACGCAGGACGCAAAGCGCCCTCCCGCAGCGCCGGACGGCAGGAACGGGAGGGCGTTTCCAAGCGCCGGAATCACCGGCACCACATCACGATTTCTTCATTTTCCCCAATTGGTAACTCAGAGCGTTTCGACATTGTGCATCAGGAACTGCATCAGGAGCTGTGTATCATCCGTGGTAACACTGCTGTCCTTGGTGCAGTCTGCGTTCTGTTTCTGCTGATCGTTCATCTCAACGCTTCCGCTGATGATCTTGCCCAGCATAACAGCATCGGTCAGGTCGATATTGCCATCCAGATTGACATCGCCGACGAGGGTGGAAACCTCGTCTTCCTTGGTGTCCTTGTTGTTGGCAATCACTTCGTCAATGGTAGGCAGAATTGTGCCACCCTGGTCAATGTTAAGAATCTTTCCGTTAACATAAACTGCCAACCCGGCAAAGCAGTCCTTTCCGTCATACATACCGAAAGCAACATCCTCGCTCTCATCCAATGCCACGGCAATCGCTGCAGTTTCTTCCTTGTTCGTAATGTTGTTTACATTCCAAAAGTCAAAGGAGTGCACAAATTCCACCACAGTCAGCAGATCGCCATTGTAATACATCGGAACTTTCACAACACAATCGCCGTCGAGGTTTTCTTTCCGGACAATTCCTGCATATAAGTCATAATTGGGAATATAGGCATTGCCGTAAGTTACGCCGTCTGCAAACATATTATCCGGCAGTGTAACATCATCATGGGAAAAGACGGAGTCAAATTCCCACATCAGCATATCATCCAGATAGCCTTCGCCACAGACATCCGTGGACTGCTGCTGGATTTTCTTCACGAATTCCTCGCCGGTGCAGTTGGTCATATATGTCGGGATTTCATTTCCATTGATGGTAACATAATTGAAAGTTGCACCATCAGCGCTTGCCGAGAGAATACCCAGAGAAGATACCACCATGCTCGCTGCCAGCGCAGCTGCGATCATTTTGCTTTTTTTCATAAATATCACCTCATTGTTTAAAAGAACGAAAACGTACCGCTCCATTCAGAATACGGTTCAGAGCCACCCCCGGAAAATTCTTCCCAACCATCAACAATTTTTACTGTTGCATTAAAGGAATAGCCACTCTGACCATCATAAATCTTATATAAATCGTCCACCTCATCGCCATTTTCAACATGAACACAGCCATAAATCACGCCATCAATAGACGGATACTTCGCCGCCCCACCGGAATACATCCGAATCATGACGGGCTTGTTTCTTACAGACAAATTTTCATAAACCTGATCAAGTGTAAGACTTCCATCTTTATAAGTACTATTCAGATTGTATATTGCCAAAAGTTCCTGTACCTGATTGACCGTACCGCCAACCATGGGCGTATTATAAATGCCAACTGCCATATCATACACATCATTAGCAGACAATGCATTTGCAGTGTTTTTCATATAGCCGTTTTGATAATTGTACAAGGAGGCAATTGCAGCAGACCAAGAGACATTGCCATATCCATTCGTAGCAGGACGTACTTTGTAGTTATCGAAAAAATCAGACAAAACACATTGTTTGGTAGTGCTTTTTGCTGCATACTGCGCTAAATCAGAATCGGCGATTTCCAATCCCTGCAAATCTGCCTGTTCCGGCGCTGCATCAACCGCTTCGCCATTGGATACATTGGTGAGGGTGTCACCATCGTATACCATTACAGAATTGCCATCTCTGTAAAAAGCGACCGCTGTGTCGGTATCTGCTGCGGACTGAAGCGCAACATCATCGGTTTCGTGATAAGTGGAAAGTACCTGATTGTCGCTTCCCTTGAGTTCGCTGACAACACCAATTACCTCCGAGTCGTGGTAAACAGTGTACAGATTTCCAATGAGCGTGTTGCTTCCCAGATCACGAAGTGCGGTTCCTTCGCTAATGCTGATGCCCTCCATAGAAGCATATTCCGAACCAGCAAGAAGAGAACCAAGGGTTTCTTTTGTACTTTCCAGCTGTGCATTTTCTGCGGCAAACACAGGTGCTGCAACAGCGGAAAGTGTTGCCGCCATCGCCAGTGCCGAAATACCGGCGACAGCCTTTTTAAATACTCTGTGCATTTTGAAAACTCCCTTCTTAAATCCCACACATTCTAATTATGAATGTTTTTGACTATTTTCAAGCATCCCCCTTTCTATGAAAAGGCATAATACAAATCAGAGTCATAACATTTTGTGGAAAATAATTCGCATAATCCTTTCTTTTTCACCTTCAGTATAGCATGCTATGATGCCTTTGTCAATAGCCCAGCACCAAATGGTCGATTTTCGCCTCTATTTGGTCAAGTGCACGAGAGCAAGCCACAGAATATACCAGTATTTGGAAAATAAGGGCGTACTCAAAGCGTTTCCACGTTGTGCATCAGGAACTGCATCAGAAGCTGTGTGTCATCTGTGGTGATTGCGCCGTCCTTGGTGCAGTCAGCGTTCTGTTTCTGCTGATCGTTCATCTCAACGCTTCCGCTGATGATCTTGCCCAGCATGACAGCATCGGTCAGGTCAACTGTTCCGTCCAGATTCACATCGCCACGAATGGTAGTATCAATTTCGGCATCCTGCAAAACATAGGAACAATGATAATGTTCCAGCATAGAGGCATCAAACGTATCACCGGAACTTCCATCCAAACGGAATGTATCACGATAAAGATATGCCGTTTTTTCCGATGTTCCGTCCTCCTGATTCACCATCAGGCGAATCAGCAGCGACGACGGAATACGGATGTTCTGATTGGCAATCTTGATCTTATCATATCCGTCTTTCAGCATCGCAATTTGATTACAAGCGTCCAGATTGACAGAAGCCGTACCGCTACCCTCAATCCAAAGTGTACGTTCCGCATCGTCATACCGCCAGGAAACCGTATCACTCAGCTGTCCGGAACGAGTATAGAACGGTGTCATATCGGTTCCATTGGTAACAAGCTCCGTCGTATCACTCCAGCGCACACACCAATCGGCAAAACTATCCGCCTGTGCATATACGGTGTCCGCACGGTTCAGCAGTTCCCGATATCGCTCCACATCCTGTCCCTCTACATTGGAGAGAGAGTACTCGTCCACATAAATCGCCTTGAGATGATCCAGACCATTGTAGACATATGCCCCCATATCCGTATTCATGCAGGAGATATTGAAATCCTTGAATCGAATCGTGTCGATCTGATCACAGAACTGGTACCACGGAATATACGAATCCGACCAGGCATCCAGACAGCCGGTTTCATTCCAGCCGTAGAAATACTGTCCGGAAAGTGTCAGAACATTTCCGTCTACCTCCCAGCGGTTCGGCGTATCTCCGGCGAAGTGTCCGCCAATTACACCGGAATATACCCCATTCTTCTCTGTCATCTGATCGAACACAAGCGGAGTTGCATGTACAGAAACCGGCACAATTGCTGCTGCCAGCATTGCGCAGGAAGCAAGCATGCTGGTAAGTTTCAAAAAGTTCTTACGCATATGAACCCTCCTCTCTAGATGTACGAATTACAATGTGCTAATCGCTCCATTAATAAACTTATTCAACAGAACTACATCCGAAACATCTACAATATCATCTTGAGTTGTATCACAAGCCATGGGATTGGTGATATACGAATAGTGATTGTTTCCGTCAGCATAAGTGATATTCAAATCCTCTGAACCCATAGCATACTTCAACAGCAGTGTAGAATCTGCTTCATTCACAATGCCATCATGATTTACATCACCCAACGCATAAATTTCATGCGAAACAGCTACATTCGCCGTCGGGCAATAGCTGTCAACACTGATAACATTGTTCAAAGCTGCCTCACTAGTGCAGTTATTTCTATCCGGAGTAATCTTAAATCTAGTGATTCCTCTTGCATTGGATACACTCAAAGCAGACACATTAGAAAGATACTGAGTATATGTCCATTTTGTTGTATTAACGCCTTCAAAATTTGCTTCATTAGTGAGGTATCCTTCGCTAACATAGCCGATCTTTTCCTTATACGGACGGCAAACTGCATAGCCATTATTTTTGTCATAAGTAACCATGTTAGAATAAGACGATGTGCTAATGCGAAGCATCGGAAAACTCTCTTGCGGAGTAGCAACGATCAACATTACAAAATGTGTTGTAGGTGCCAGACGACTTACATTATAGTAATTCGGAGCACTTGTTGTTGAAAACGTTGCAATTTCAGATTCAGAGAGCATTTCCTCGCCTCTCTGATAAATTTCAACTGCCTCCTTAGTTTCGTCCAAGGACAAACCATTGTCCAAACAGTACTTTACAACTTTCTGTGTTTCAAAATCTGCAAAAGAGTCAACATATTCCTGTACTTCTACCGCTTCATATTCCGATGCAAATGCGGGAACTGCTGTTGCAGACATCGTTACAGCCATTGCCAATGCAGAAATACCAGCAACGGTTTTTTGATTGTCTTGTTCATAAAAACTTCCTTTCTTCAATTACACGTTCTGATTATAAATTTTTTAATATTTTCCAAGCATTCCCCCTTTCTATGAAAAGGCATAATACAAATCAGAGCCATAACATTTTATGGAAAATAATTCGCACAATCCTTTCTTTTTCACTCTCAGTATAGCATGCTATGATGCCTCTGTCAATAGCCCAGCACCAAATGGTCGATTTTCGCCTCTATTTGGTCAAGTGCACGAAAGCCGGAACGTGATTTTTTCAATATTTAGCAGAAAATTATGATAAAAGAATATTTTTGGCAATCCTAAAATAACCGTCCTGCGCCGAATCTGGAACGTCGTTCGCCCGGCAGAGGTTTTTTGATCCCCATTTTCCGCCTGCTGCATTTTACCAGATTCTAGTCGATTTGCTCGTGCGTATTCGACGGAATTGACCAAATGAAGACGAAAATCGACCATTTGGTGCTGGGCTATTGACAGAGGGGGCGGTTTGTGCTACGCTACCAGTAGAGCGGAACACCTGCGTGCCAAAAAACGGAAATCCCCATCTATGAGGAAATCGTGAGCACGGCAAAAAGCACATTTGAAAAAAGCTTTCTGTTTTTTTCGGTTTGCTTTGAAAAGTACGATGTTTGTACACAGGGTACTTAAAAAAATAAGAATTTGTGAAAATGTGTTGACAAATAGGTGTTTGCTGAGTATAATAAAATTACAAAAAAGGAAAGCGATAATACTCAACAACTTTTTCCATTTTCTGTAATTTTAAAAAGGAGGAATGCTTGGAAATTGTCGAGGAACATCCGCAACTAAGACACAAATTGAAGAAAGGAAGTTTCCAATGCATAAGACAATCAAAAAAGCCATTGCCGGCATCTCTGCATTGGCAATGACAGTGGCAATGTCCGCAACCACAATCCCTGCGTTCGCATCGGAATATGAAGCAATCGATGCGCAGGAATACGTAAACTCTTTCGAAAATCCGGAGACACGGGAAGTGGCACAATTTTATTTGGACAACGGAATCTCTGGAGATGAATTGAAAGATATGATGTCCACCTACGAAGAAGGACTTGCCCTTTTGAGTAGTGAAGATGAATCCGGTATCGCACTTACCAGTGCAAACAGCAGCACAACAGTTTCTCTCGGAAACGGCGGAAACTACTATAACGGAACTCGTATGGCAAATTCTAAGCATTATGCAGTAATCACAAACGATCGTCCGCAAGCCGAAGCTGTTGGAAATTTCATCGTATCAACATCTAATGCTGTGTCTTATGATATGGCAGCTCATCCTTATACGCTTCAGAGTGGCTACGAAAGTCTGATCGTTCGTGCATCTAGCAATCTGCAATATCTGACAATCACAGGAACACTTGCGTCTGATTCTAAAAGTGTTGAAGCGATAGTAACACTTCCGTTCACAGCAGGAACCGCTACGAGTGAAGCCAAACTTCATAGTGGATTCACACTCAGCAGCAACTTCACTTCCCTGAACGATGATGACGGATCGTATTCGCTGAATACGTATGCTTTGGGCGATCTTGACCACAATGGCATTGTTGACTCGGCAGACTACACGTTGGCATCTCGCTTTTTGGTGAGCCTCATCAATAAGATCGACTTTAATTACAAAGATGTCGGTCCGGGTGTTGCTTCGGCTATTTTCATCCTCGCTTTTGATGTAAACATGGATGGTCAGATTGACTTGTCAGATGCTGTTGGCATTAACAAAATTATAAACGCCTAAGTAAAGCCGATTTGTTATTTTAGGACAAAAGGGGGTCTTGAAATGAGAAAATCCAAATTCTTAATTCTGGTGACAACAGCTGTCTTGAGTTTTTCATTTTCTGTGGAATCTGTAGCAGCCGTAGATTTTGAATCTGTTTCCCCCGCACCGATTACATCACAGGAAACAGCTTATTCTGGTATCTGCGGTGCAGAGGGCGACAACATTCAGTGGAATTATGACGCTGCATCGGAAACCATCACATTTTCCGGAACTGGCGCAATGAAAACCTACTACAAAAAAGCAGAGAATGATGGCGAGCAGGACTTTTATGAAAACCCCGAGTGGGTACTGCTTCCGGTTTGCAATATTGTTTTTGAAGATGGCATCACTGACATTGGCTGCTTGCTGAAAGACTTTTTCCACACGCCTTCCGACCGCGGCAAACAGACCGTTTTTCTGCCGGAAAGTGTGACAAAGTGGGGTCCTTTCATGTACGAGTTTGCTGCAATCAAAGCACCCTATGGCTCTGCGGCATATTATGCATTTGCGGATAGGCCGAATTATTCTTTTTTCGGCTATGGTATTGCAAAAAATCCTGTGCACGAAACAACCGGCACTTCCGAATATGGCGCAACGTGGAGTTTCGATTACTTCACCCAGACGGTCACCATTTCCGGTCCGGGATTTGCACTGCCGGATGAATTCGATGTATATCCGTACAAGTCTATCATTATTGAGGACAGCGTGACCGTTCCGGAAGACGGAACATATCCCGGAAAGGATTACAGTAAGTATGTTCTTTTGTGGGCAGCAAAGTATATGGGTCATGTCGATGAGCTTCCCATAATTTACGCATCCAGTACAAGCGAATTTGCAAAAGAATTTGCAAAACTTCCGGACAATATTCGTGTCTCTGCGCCTAACATTGTTTACAGCGATGAAACTGCATATGTTGGCGATGTTAACTTGGACGGCGAAGTTAATTTGAAAGATGCGGTTCTGCTGAACAAGTGCGTCAACGGCAGCGTTACCTATAATGAAATTCAAAAGGCGAACATGGACTGCAACGGCGACGGCGTGATCTCCGCAGATGATTCCCTCACCCTGTTGAAGTTCCTGATCCAGCTCATCAATCAGCTCTAAACTTTTGCCTTTTCACAAGGCGGAGCACAGCCCCATTTCCGGCGGGACTGTGCTCTTTTTTTCGCCTTTCTTGACAACCCGCTGCCGGTGTGCTACAATGATTCTACAGAATCTTACTTCACTGGAGGTATCCCCCTATGACTGCAACCGAAATCGCCTGCCTTTGCATCGGCGCTGCCGGCATCCTGACGGCGCTGCTCTCCCTGCCGTTCTTTTGCCGTGGGCGTGCGCTCTCCAAAAAATGCTCTGCCCGGACCACCGGCACTGTCCAGCGCTACCGCATCGGCGGCGGAAACCGCAAAGCCATCTCGCCGGTGGTCGCATATCTGGTGGACGGGAAACCCTACACTGCCTACCGGCACTACAAGGGCGTTGTCACCTCCCACAAATCCGGCGCTTCCGGTGCGGGGAACCGCCTTTTCGTGTCAGAGCGGGATGTTCTCCACATCCACACCGCCGGCATGTTCTGCAACTGCGGGGAACTCGCCGCAGCGCTCTGGCCCATTGGCAGTACCATGCCCGTGGTCTACAATCCCCGCAATCCCAAGCAGGGCTTCGTGGAAAAGCCGGTCAGCCTTGGCGGTACGGTAGGCGTGACATTGCTCTGCACCGGCGTGGGACTGGCGGTTTTCGCCGGCGCAATGTTTTTGCTCTTTCAATAACAGAAAGGAATCTGCACGATGATCTTACTATCCGCACAAAATATTTCCAAAACATACATGGAGCGCAAAGTCCTCGACAATGTGTCGTTCTTCCTCAATGAGGGCGACAAAGTCGGGATCATTGGCATCAACGGCACGGGAAAATCCACGCTCCTGCGCATTTTGGCTGGCGCAGAGGAGTCCGACAGCGGGAATGTGATCCGCACCAGCGGTGTGCGCATCTCCTACCTGCCGCAGATTCCGGAATTCGCCCCCCATGGCAGCGTTCTGGAACAGGTGATGCTCCACCTCCCCGCCGACCTGAAAGAGGCAAAGGAATTTGAGGCGAAGTCCATCCTGGGAAAGCTGGGCATCACCGACGTTTCACGGGACATCGGAACGCTCTCCGGCGGAGAACGCCGTCGTGCCGGTATCGCTGCGGCACTCATCCAGCCCAGCGATGTGCTGCTGCTGGACGAGCCGACCAACCACATCGACAACGAAACCGTACAGCTGCTGGAAGAGCAGCTGCAAAAGTATCGTGGCGCAATTGTCATGGTCACCCACGACCGGTATTTCCTGAACCGCATCACCCGGAAAATCGTGGAGGTTGACCGTGGCAGTCTCTTCTCCTACGACGGAAACTACAGCACCTATCTGGAACAAAAGGCACAGCGTGAGGCAGATGCCGAGGCGCAGGAACGGAAAAACCGCTCGCTCTATCGGCAGGAACTGGAGTGGATCCGGCGTGGTGTTCGGGCGAGAGGCACCAAGTCCAAGGACAGAATCGAGCGCTTCCATGTGCTAGAAAATCGGGAGATTCCGGCGGAACAGGAAAAGATGCAGCTGCAATCGGTTTCCTCCCGACTGGGAAAGAAAACCGTGGAATTGGAGGGCGTTTCGAAGTCCATTGACGGAAAACTGCTGCTCCACGATTTTTCCTACAAACTGCCAAGAGATGCACGCATCGGCATTGTGGGACACAACGGTGCCGGAAAGTCCACGCTCATCAAGCTGATCTGCGGTGCACTGCAGCCGGACAGCGGAAGCATTACGCTGGGCGATACGGTGCGCATCGGGTATTTTTCGCAGGAATGCGAGAGCATGGATCCCACGCAGCGTGTCATCGAGTACATTCGGGAAACCGCCGACCGCATCCAGACTCCTGAGGGAACTATCACTGCGGCAACCATGCTGGAACGATTCCTTTTTACGCCGGAATTGCAGTGGAACCGCATCGAAAAGCTCTCCGGCGGAGAGAGGAAACGCCTGTATCTTCTCAAAGTGCTGATGTCTGCGCCAAATGTTCTGCTGTTGGACGAGCCGACCAACGATCTGGACATCACTACGCTGACCATTTTGGAGGACTACCTCCGGAACTTTGCCGGTGCAGTTATTGCCATCTCCCACGACCGTTATTTTCTAGACAAGATGGCGTCGGAGATCTGGGAACTGTCTGGTAATGGCGATGTGCACCGCTACAACGGCAACTACAGCGACTATGCTGCGCAGTGCATACCGGCAGAATCCGCAGAAAAGGCTGCCAAACCTACGGAGAAGAAAGAGCGCACTTTTGTGGGGAAAAAGAAGCTGAAATTCTCGTATCGGGAACAACGGGAGTTCGAGAGCATTGACGATGACATCGCTGCGCTGGAACAGCAGATCCAGGAAACGGAAGCACAGCTTGGCGCATGCACCTCTGACTATGTGAAGCTGCAAGAACTATCCGAGAAAAAGAGCGCTTTGGAAACGCAACTTGAGGAAAAGATGGAACGCTGGGTTTACCTCAACGACCTTGCGGAGCGCATTGCAAACGGTGAGATGGTTTAATTCCCTATTACAATAGTATATACTATTACAATAGGGAACTCATAAGAAACTACCAAAAGAGGAGATCTCCCAATGAGATCTCCTCTTTTTTCATCTCTGAAAGTTCCGGACTTGTTCCAGCATCTCCTCGTGCAAAACTTGCAGCCTTCTTTGAATGTGTTCTTCCGGCATGAGCTTGGGAAGCCACACATGACAAGAAATTCCAAATGTCAGCAGCAATGCCAATTCCAAAATAGAACTAATCAAGGCAAGTGTCACAAGATTTCGAAAAATAGAGAAAAACAAGATGAAAATATAAATTCCCACAAGTGCGAGTAAACACGCTATCACGCACCAGAACTTTTTCGTTTGGTATTGCTTTTTCTCCTGTATCACATGAGCGGTGTATGCCTGATATATTGCCGTCAATTCCGGATGCTGCAAAAAAATCGTGTCCATGCTGCTACAATGACATTGCACATACTCTATCGGATCTTCCCCGAAAATTCCTTGAATCATCAAAACATAGTTTTCCCCATATGGAAAAAGCCGATGGATTTCCACAATGTCCTGCACACGATACTGTGCGGTATCTTTAGACAAAATTCGAAGCCCTATGCTCATTTTCTCCCTCCATTATCCGCACTGCACTGACGGCCGGCTGCGAAACGCCTTTCGCCATACTATAAAAAACGTGATGAGAATCATTGTTGAGGTAATCACCCAAGTGGACGGGAAAGAGAAGTACAAACTCTTCAGCGTGCCAAAGCGGGCGAATACGGTAAACAGCCAGAGAATCCGCACCGCACAGATTCCCAGCATAGTTTCTGCTGCCGGAAGTGTGGAATAGCCAAGACCGCGCATCGACCACGCCGGAATCTCATAGCAGGAACAGATGACCTGAAGCCCCAGAATAATTCGGATTCGTTCGCAGGCGTAGGTGATTTCTTCTGAAGAAGTAGTAAACAAACCGGAAGCCTGCCGTGAAAACAAAACCACCGGAACAATGATTACCGCAGAAAACAGGGTTGCTGCAAGGAAACAAATCCCCACAGTTTTCTTGCACCGCTGTCTGTTTCCAGCAGCGTAATTCTGGCTGATAAATGTGGTCGCTGCCTGTCCGAATGCTGTGTCCATGTAGTAGGCGATGTATTCAAAGTTCATGGAAACTGCCACACCGGCAGCTGCAGCGCTGCCGAATGTGTTGATGGCGGACTGTACAAAAATATTGGCAATGCAAAAGACGGCGCTCTGAATTGCCGCCGGAATTCCGATGCGCAAAATTGCCTGCAAGTGCTGCCTGTTGAGCTTCAGCTTTCGCAGAGACAAGCGGAACTCCTCGTGCTCCCGCAGCATCCAGAATACCACCATAGCTGCACTGACTGCCGCAGAAAGATCGGTCGCCAGCGCCACACCAACTACGCTCAGCTTACAAACCACCACAAAAAACAAGTTGAGAAACACGTTGATGACACCGGAAAAAATCAGTGCGCCAAGAGGACGCTTACTGTCCCCTTTCGCACGGAGAATGGCTGCGCCGAAATTGTAAATCATCAGGAACGGCACACCGGCAAAATAGATTCGCAGATAGTTGTCAGCAGAAGTCAGGATATCCGCCGGCGTATGAATCAGCATCAGCAGCGGTTTGGAGATCAGCTGTCCCAGTGCGCCGAACAGTACACCGTACAGCACAGAAAACAGCATTCCGGTATGTACCACATCCGGAATTTTCTTCTGCTCTCCCGCTCCGATAAAGTGGGCAATGCGCACATTGGCACCGACCGCAAGTCCTGCCGAAAGTCCGACGATCAGCGCCACGATCTCCCCGTTGGTTCCCACGGCTGCCAGTGCGTCCGGACTGCCAAACCGACCGGCAACCGCCGTATCTGCTGCATTAAATAGCTGTTGGAGAATGCTGCTCAGCGCAATGGGGAGCGCAAATAAAATAATATTTTTCAGCAGCGGACCTTGAAGCATGTCCATCTGATGACTTTTCTTCATGAAATATTTTCCTTCCGTTAATCCATTGCTTTGATGTTAGAGCTTGTGTTCATAGGAAATATATGCGGATTTTCGAGCAAATTTTTTTGCAGACAAGGCAAAAATTTGCAGGCATACTTTCGTATGGCAAGAATTTTTAACGCAGTATGCAACAAAATTTGCCGAAAAGACGTAGATAGACGCCTATGAACACGAGCTCTTATACTTCGGCGGTTTCCAACCGGAACTGGTTTTTCTGATACCAGAGAATGCCGTCTTTCTGCATCTTGGAAAGCTCGCTGCACATGGCGCTCCGGTCTACGCCCAAATAGTCCGCCAGCTGCTGCCGGTTATAGGGAATAGAAAACGTCCGGCTTCCGGCACGTTTGCTGCAATCCGAAAAATAGGACAGCAGTCTGCCACGAATCGTCTTGGCACCGGTATGGAGGATTCTGCGGGAGAGCTGGAGGTTCTTTTTGGCGCTGATGGTGAGCAGATTGCGGAGCAGCTGGATGTGAAACGGACACGCATCGGAACAGGGATTCCAGATGCGCTGCATATCCAGAAACAAAACCGTCGTTTCCTCCGCTGCGATTACTCGAATCAAAAGCGATTCCTCCGGCGCACAGGCATATGCCTCCCCAAATACCGCACCGGATGCAGCGTGTCCCAGCACACTGTTATTGCCCCAGACATCGCTGTGCTCCATGAGCACTTTTCCATGCCGAACAACCCCTAACTTGGTAATGGGAACGCCCTCCGGCAAAATCACTTCTCCTCTGGAATAACGCCGCTCCTGCCCGCCAAGGCACTGCAAAATGGCAGGAAGCTCCTCTTCTTTGATCCCCAGAAAAAGGGGCGTCTGGCATAAATTTGTTTGCATTTTTTCTCCGTTCTGTTGTTACAACAACATCTTTTCTCTGAATATTGTACTATACTATATTCAGAAAGTCAAGACAAGCAAATACAGATCATAAAAAATCACAATAGGAGGATTCCGCATGATTCGAAAAATTATCGTCATCGACGAGGAAAAGTGCAATGGCTGCGGTGCATGTGCAGCTGCCTGCCATGAGGGTGCCATCGGCATGGTAAACGGCAAGGCAAAACTGCTGCGGGACGACTACTGCGACGGGCTGGGCGACTGCCTGCCGGCATGTCCCACCAATGCCATCTCATTCACCCATCGGGAAGCCGCTGCCTACGACGAAAAGGCAGTGCAGGCGAACAAGCTTGCAGCCCAGCAGGCAGCACATTCCCGCCACGCCGGCGGATGTCCCGGCACACGCATGCGGCAAATGCGCCAGAGAAATCACACCGAGGATGCACCGCCGATTTCCGGCGCATCCCAGCTGGCACAGTGGCCGTGCCAGATTCGGCTGGTTCCGGAACATGCGCCCTACTTTCAGGGTACATCTCTGCTCATCGCAGCAGACTGCACTGCCTACGCCTACGCTGCCATGCATCAAACATTTCTGCGTGGGAAAACTACGTTAATCGGATGCCCCAAGCTGGACGATGTCAACTATGCCGAAAAGCTGACACGGATTCTCCGCAACAATGACATTCAGGATGTCACTGTGGTACGTATGGAGGTCCCCTGCTGCGGCGGACTGGAACACGCTGCACGAGAGGCGGTTCAAAACAGCGGAAAAGCGCTGCCGTTCCACGTTGCCACCATCTCCATCGACGGCATCATTTTAAACCAGACCTGAAAAAATCGGAGGAATTGAATATGCGTCAGAATATGTTTTGTTATCAGTGTGAGCAGACTGCCGGATGTTCCGGATGTACCGGAAAAGCTGGCGTCTGCGGAAAAAACGCCCAAGTCGCTGCGCTGCAGGACGAGCTGACCGGTGCGCTCATCGGTCTGGCACGTGCCACCGATGGCGACACGCTGCCGGACGAAACCACCGGAAAACTGGTGATCGAAGCACTGTTTACCACCATGACCAACGTCAGCTTTGACGAGGATTCCATTCGCCGCTGCATCCAGCGAGTGCGGCAGGAAAAGGCACGCCTTGTTCCGGAATGCAGCAGCTGCAGTTCGCCCTGTGGCAGAAATGACGAGTACAATATGGCAAATCTCTGGCAGGCACAGGAGGACATCCGCAGCCTGAAATCTCTCATTCTCTTCGGCATCCGCGGCATTGCCGCCTACGCATATCACGCCATGGTGCTGAGCTACGTTGACGAGGAAATCTATCGTTTTCTCTACCGTGCACTGTTCGCAGTTGGCGAGGACCGGGGGATGGAAGAACTGCTGCCCCTGGTCATGGAGGTCGGCAAGGTCAATCTGGACTGCATGGCACTGCTGCACCGTGCCAACACGGAGACATTCGGCACACCAGTGCCCACCGAAGTGCCGCTTTGCATTGAAAGAGGGCCGTTCATCGTCATCTCCGGTCACGACCTGCGGGATCTGAAGCTGCTGCTGGAGCAGACTGCCGGCACCGGCGTTTCCGTCTATACCCACGGAGAGATGCTGCCGGCACACGGCTATCCGGAGCTGAAAAAGTATCCCCATCTCAAGGGCAACTTTGGCACAGCATGGCAGAATCAGCAGCGGGAATTTGCAGACATTCCGGCACCCATTCTCTTTACCACCAACTGTCTGATGCCGCCAAAGGCAAGCTACGCTGACCGTGTCTTTACCACCGAAGTGGTTGCCTACCCGGAGATGCAGCACATCGGTGCGGACAAGGACTTCTCACCGGTGATTTCCAAAGCACTGGAACTGGGCGGCTATCCGGAGGCGCACCAGATGACCGGCATCAATGGCGGTTCTACCGTGACCACCGGATTCGGACAGAACGCCGTGCTCCAGCACGCACCGGAGATCATCCAAGCCGTCAAGGACGGAAAAATCCGCCACTTCTTCCTTGTGGGCGGCTGCGACGGCGCACGCACCGGCAGAAACTACTACACGGAATTTGTCCGCCAGACACCGCCGGATTCTGTTGTGCTCACGCTGGCGTGCGGAAAATACCGCTTCAATGATCTGGACTTGGGAACTGTTGCCGGACTCCCCCGCCTGCTGGATATCGGGCAGTGCAACGACGCTTACAGCGCCATCCAGATCGCACTGGCACTGGCAGAGGCATTTGACTGCGGTGTCAACGAACTGCCGCTTTCCATGGTACTTTCCTGGTATGAACAGAAAGCGGTCTGCATCCTGCTGACGCTGCTGCATCTGGGCATCCAGAATATCCGCCTTGGCCCGACGCTGCCGGCATTTCTCTCCCCCAACGTGCTGCAATATCTGGTGGAACACTTCCGCATCGCTCTCATCACCGCACCGGAGGCAGATCTTGCGGCAATCCTGAACGCATAATCACACGTCTAAGCCGACACACAAAAGACGAATCGCTGCGCAAAAGCGATTCGTCTTTTTTCTTTGGAAAATACGCTTACTTTTTCGGATTCCAGCCGATCAGATCTTTCACCACTTCTCCGGCAATAATCAGACCTGCCACCGAGGGAACGAAAGCATTGCTCCCCGGAATCGCCCGGCGCTGGGTGCACTTTCTCGCAGTGTCCGGCGGACAGATGCAGTTGGAACGGCAGCTTGCTGCCATATCCTCTTTCGACTCCACCGGTTTTTCCTTGGAGTACACCACTTTCAGCTTGGGAATGCCACGCTTGCGCAGCTCGTAACGCATGACACGTGCCAGCGGACAAACAGAGGTGTTGTAAATGTCATCCACTTCAAACGCCGTGGGATCCATCTTGTTTCCGGCACCCATGGCGCTCATGATAGGCACCTGATACCGATTGGCTTGAACAATGAGGTCGATTTTCGCCGTCACCGTATCAATGGCATCCACGATATAATCATAGGCGGAGAAGTCGAACTGATCGGCGATTTCCGGCATATAGAACGTCTGATGGGTACGCACCTGACAATCCGGATTGATCTGGTGAATCCGTTCTTCCGCCACCTCGATCTTATAGCGTCCCACGGTCTTGCGGGTGGCGTAGATCTGCCGGTTGATATTGGTCAGGCAGACCTTGTCATCATCGATCAAATCCAGTGCGCCGACACCGCTTCGGGAAAGTGCCTCTGCGGTATATCCGCCCACACCGCCGATTCCGAAAATTGCGACACGTGCCTGAGAAAGACGCTCCATTGCCTCCTTTCCCAACATCAATTCTGTTCTGGAAAATGCATTCAACATAGTGGTATCTGATCCTTCCTTCGAATTCCGACTGAAATCATATGCTATTCCATTATAGCACATCTTCCCCGAATTGGCAAGCAAAAAATCGAAAACGGACGGAGAATTTCTCTCCGTCCGTTTGGGATGCGTTTTAGAGCTTGTGTTCGTAGGAAATATATGCGGATTTTCGAGCAAATTTTTTTGCAGACAAGGCAAAAATTTGCAGGCATACTTTCGTATGACAAGAATTTTTAACGCAGTATGCAACAAAATTTGCCGAAAAGACGTAGATAGACGCCTATGAACACGAGCTCTTAGTATTCTTCTTCCCAGTCGCACGGTTCAAACGGTGTGTCGTTTCCTCCGCTTGTGGTGATGATATCTTCAACAGAAAAATGAACTACCTCAAGCATCGGAGTTTCGTACGGTTCCTTTTTCTCATCATTTTCGTCCATGTCATTTCCCCTCCTTATGCAAAATAGTCCT
The DNA here is from genome assembly GCF_000437175.1 of Ruminococcus sp. CAG:330. Lineage (NCBI taxonomy): Bacteria > Bacillati > Bacillota > Clostridia > Eubacteriales > Oscillospiraceae > Ruminococcus > Ruminococcus sp. CAG:330. The sequence goes on from NZ_FR898045.1 coordinate 19,474, forward strand.
TTGCCGCCTGATAATACAGATACATTGCTGCGATGGTATCCTTTAGCGCCTGCGTCCGTGTGGCGGAAACATCCCGCTGCAGCACGTGGTAGCCATACGCCATAGCGCTGTACTGTACATCCAGCAACGCTTCACCGCAGGTCACCCGAACCGTGTATGCTGTGCCCAGATTTTTTGCAGCAATATCGCTTAGTTCCACACAATAAAAGTTCCCCCATTTCTGCGGTGTCAGTGCCTGCTCTCCCCAGAAAAACCGGAGATCCTCAATGGCTGCATCTCCCTGACAGGAAAAATACAGGCGCAGCGTGGTCTGAGAATCAAGGGAAAGACTTGCGCCCTCCAGCTTCACGAAATCGGACTGCTGCACCGTCTGATTCCGATATGCCTCCAGTGTCTGCGCTGTCACCTGCTCCACCGACTTCTCGCTCTCCGAGAAATTAGCATTGGCGAGTGTGGTCAGGCTGTGCTGGAAATTCAGCTGGGCATAAGCGCCGTAATTCAGCATTGCCCGAACCAGCGGTGCCGCTTTTTCATATGCCGGCTGTTCCTCCGTATGTTCCAGCAGATAGTCCGCATATTGCTTTACGGTGTAGGCGTAGCGTTTTCCCGTTCTGCCATCGCTCAAATGCATCTGCGCCAAGATTGTGTCGGTCATCTCTTTCGCTGCCACCTCGCACGGGAACACATAATATGTCTTCCCCGCAGCAGTCTGCGTGTCTACCCGTGCCTCCTGAACCAGCACCTTTTTCGTCGTCCCGTTGGCGTAGGTGAACAGGAGATATGCGCCGGAATCCGCCAGAACCCCGTCATCCAGTTCCATGTAAAAGTTGACGCCGATGTTGCCGTTCAGACTCAGCGAATTTCCGGCAAGTCTTGCCCCGATTCCGTCCTCATATCCGCCGCAGACCTGACAGATCCCTTCCACAAACTGATGCTCCTGCACATGCACATCAACCAGCGCTTCCGCAGCGGTATACGCATCGGTTTCCGCCACCTGTACCAGCAGCGTGTAATCTCCCGCAGCGTCCGGCGATTCTATCTGCTCGCTCATTCCGTCTGTACTTCTGCCACGATACCATGTACAGGTGCGCTCTGCGCCAACATTGGTGGTTTCGATCTGGGTATCATCCGGCAGCGGAATCTCGTTTCCCAGACAGTACACCGTGGGATAGGTATCCTTGATGGAAAGTGTACCCTTTTCTCTGGAATTGCCGGTGTCTATGAAGGTGAAGTTATTCTTTCCATTTCTAGCATTTTCATCTTTAACATATGTTTCAGCAGCTGTCCCAGCCTTGCCATATATTATAAAACCAGAAATCGGATCACTTTCTTGATATCCAAATGCCCTACTCTTAATTTCTGTCACACTTTCAGGAATTTTAATTTCTGACAAAGCACAGTTCAGAAATGCACTTGACAAAATTTGAACCAACCCATCTGGCAATTCAACATGTTTTAAGCGGGAACAGCCCTTAAACGCCTGAGCGCCAATCATGGTAACACCTTTTGGAATCACAACAGATTCCAATTCGGTTTTCTCTCTAAATGCAGTTAAACCAATTGCCACCACTGGTTTTCCGCCCAAGGTATCCGGAATTTCCAGAGAAGTCATTGTTACGCCATCTACAAATCCATTGATTGTTACACCATTCTCCGATTCCGTCCAAGAGAGCACACCATTGTCCGCCGCCGATGCCGAAATTGCAGCCGGTGCTGTGAACGTGCCGAGCGGTACGCCAGCGGTGAAACAGGCACTGCCCAGCATTGCCGCAGCAGCAATCACAGAAAGGATTCGTTTTCGAACGTTCATAAGATTCTCACCTCCAATTGATTTCTATTTCATTTTATCATATAATATCTGCAATTTCAATTCACTTTGGCAAAGAACTGCAAATTTTACGGTTTCAAAAAAGATTGTTTTTAAAATGTCGAATTTTGTCGAATCCAGTCGAATTGCATGCCAAAAAAAGAACCCGTTTCCAATCCGAAACAAGGTTCGAATGGAAACGGGTTCTGAAATAATTAAGTCAGGTTGGTATATCCCATCAGATATTCGTCCACTTCCCGTGCAGTCTCTCTGCCCTCACGGATCGCCCAGACAACCAGCGACTGACCACGGTGCATGTCGCCAGCGGTGAACACGTGGTCTGCATTGGTGCGGTAGTGTCCGGCTTCTGTTGCCACATTGGTGCGGGGTGTCACATCCACGCCGAATGCTTCGGTCACATAAGACTGTGCACCAAGGAATCCTGCGGCGATCAGCACCAGATCTGCGTCCAGCACCTGTTCGCTTCCTGCAATTTCCTCCATGCGCATCCGCCCGTTCTTGGGATCGTGAACCGACTGCAGCTTGATGGTTTCCACCGCACACACGTGGTTCTTTTCATCCTTGAGAAACCGCTTGACGGTCGTCTGATAAATTCTCGGATCGTGTCCGAAGACAGCGATTGCCTCCTCCTGACCGTAGTCAGTCTTGCAGACACGGGGCCACTCCGGCCACGGGTTATTCTCTGCCCGTGTATCCGGCAGCTTCGGCATCATTTCCAGCTGGATCACCGACTTGCAGCCGTGGCGGATCGCCGTACCTACGCAGTCGTTTCCGGTATCACCGCCGCCGATGACGATGACGTTCTTGTACTTGGCACTGATATAGTAACCATCGGAGAGGTTGGAACTAATCAGGCTCTTGGTAGTTGCTTTCAGGAAATCTACAGCGTAGTAGATGCCGTCGGCATCCCGACCCTCTGCATTGATATTTCTGGGATTGGAAGAACCGCACGCCAGAATGACTGCATCAAACTCCTGCTTCAGCTGCTCTGCGGAAATATCCTTTCCCACATCCACACCGGTGCGGAACTCCACGCCCTCTGCTTTCATCATATCCACACGGCGCTGCACCACGGTCTTTTCCAGCTTCATATTAGGAATGCCGTACATCAGCAGTCCGCCCACACGGTCTTCCCGCTCAAACACGGTGACGCTATGACCACGCTTATTGAGCTGCAATGCCGCTGCCAGACCGGAGGGGCCGGAACCAACAATTGCGACACGTTTTCCGGTACGGGTCTTTGGCGGATTCGCCTTGATGTGTCCGGTTTCGAAAGCGTGTTCAATGATCGCATACTCATTTTCCTTGACGGTGACCGGATCGCCGTTCAGTCCGCAGGTGCACGCCTTTTCGCAAAGCGCCGGACATACACGGGAGGTAAATTCCGGAAAGCAGTTGGTCAGGAGCAGACGATCTGCTGCCTCATCCCAAAAGCCCTTGTACACCATGTCATTCCACTCCGGACACAGGTTATTCAGCGGGCATCCGGAAACCATGCCAAAGATCGGCTTGCCTGCCTGACAGAACGGAACACCGCAGTCCATGCAGCGCGCGCCCTGCTTCTGCCGTTCTTCCAGCGCCAGCGGCGTGTGGAATTCACGGTACGTCTTGATTCGTTCCAGCGGTTCCTGCCCTGCATTTTCGACTCTCTCATATTCGAGAAATCCAGTTGATTTTCCCATCAGTTGTTCCTCCTGTCAATTTCTCGTATTGGCATAGAATGCCTCGATCTGTGCATCTTCCAGACTCATGCCGTCCTTTTGCAGCGTTGCAATCGTTTCCATCATCTTTGCATAGTCGTGGGGGACGATCTTCTTGAAGTGCGGAAGATATGCGTCAAAGTCTGCCAGAATCTTCTTACCCAGCTGAGAACCCGTCCATGCGACATGCTCTTCGATCAGATCGTGCAGCTGCTTCTGATCCTCCGGCTTGGTCACACCGCTAAAGCCGACCAGTGCCTTGTTCAGCTTGGTGTACAGATCATTTTCATTGTCCAGAACATAGGCGATACCGCCGCTCATACCTGCGGCAAAATTCTTGCCCACTTCACCGAGGATGACAGCGCATCCGCCAGTCATATATTCACATCCGTGTTCGCCAACGCCCTCTACGACAACCGAAGCGCCGGAATTGCGGACACAGAAACGCTCGCCGGCAACCCCGTTGATGAATGCCTTACCGCTGGTTGCGCCAAACAGTGCAACGTTTCCGATAATGATGTTTTCGTCCTCTTGGAACTTCGAACCCTTCGGCGGATATACTGCCAGCTTACCGCCGGACAGTCCCTTTCCGAAGTAGTCGTTGCTGTCGCCCTCCAGTTCCAGTGTCAGACCCTTTGGAATGAATGCGCCGAAGCTCTGACCGCCGGAGCCGTTACACTTGATAACGAATGTGTCGTCCTCCAGATTGTTGTAATACTTTCTGGTGATTTCAGCACCAAACAGCGTGCCAAGCGCACGGTTCAGGTTGCTGACATTGATCTCAATGCGCTTCTTCTGCTTCTTTGCCAACGCTTCCTTCATTTCCGGAATGATGACCGTTTCATCAATGGTCTGATCCAGCTTGAAGTCAAAGACATCCTCCGGCACAAAGTGCATCTTCTCATGGCTCTCCGGCAAAGCATACGGATTGTTCAGGATCCGGGACATATCGATCTTGCTCTCACGGCTTCCCTCCGGATAGTGCTTCTGTACCAGAAGATCCGAACGTCCCACCAGTTCATCCACGGTGTGGATGCCCAGCTTTGCCATGTACTCCCGCATTTCCTGTGCGATAAAGCGCATGAAGTTGATGACGTATTCCGGCTTGCCGTGGAACCGCTTGCGCAGCTCCGGATTCTGTGTGGCAACGCCAACCGGACAGGTATCCAGATTGCAGACACGCATCATGACGCAGCCCATGGTTACCAGCGGAGCAGTTGCGAAACCATACTCCTCTGCACCCAGCATTGCTGCGATGACCACGTCACGACCTGTCATCATTTTACCATCGGTTTCGATGACAACCTTAGAACGCAGGTTGTTCTGAATCAGTGTCTGATGGGTTTCGGACAGACCCAGTTCCCACGGCAGACCGGCATTGTGGATAGAACTGCCGGGAGCTGCACCGGTACCGCCGTCATAACCGGAGATCAGGATGACACCTGCGCCAGCCTTGGCAACACCGGCAGCGATTGTTCCGACACCAGCCTCCGATACCAGCTTTACAGAGATTCGGGACTTCTTGTTGGCATTCTTCAGATCATAGATCAGCTGTGCCAAGTCCTCAATGGAGTAGATATCGTGGTGCGGCGGCGGAGAAATCAGTGCCACACCGGGTGTGGAATGTCTGGTCTTGGCAATCCACGGATACACTTTCTTTGCCGGAAGATGACCGCCCTCGCCAGGCTTTGCGCCCTGTGCCATCTTGATCTGGATTTCCTTGGCGGAAGTCAGATACTTGGAGGTAACACCGAACCGTCCGGAAGCCACCTGCTTGATGGCAGAGCACTTATCCACAGCACTGCCGGCAGTGACAATGCGTTCCAGATCTTCACCGCCCTCACCGCTGTTGGACTTACCGCCGATGCGATTCATGGCGATTGCCATGCACTCGTGTGTCTCCTGCGAAATTGAACCGTAGGACATTGCGCCCGTCTTGAACCGGCGCATGATGCACTCCACGCTTTCGACCTCTTCAATAGGAATACCGCCGTCCTCGGCGAACTGGAAGTCCAGTGTGCTCCGGAGGGTGATGTGCCGATTCTCGGCGTTGACACAGGCGGAGTACTGCTTGAACAGATTGTAGTCATCCCGCCATGTTGCCTGCTGCAAAAGGTGAATGGTCTCCGGATTGTACAGGTGCTCTTCCTGATTGCTGCGCTCCTTATGCCAGCCGATGCTGGACAGCCCCTCGTCCATGCCCAGTTCGTTGGGGTCAAATGCACTGTTGTGCATTTTCAGACTGCGTGCTGCGATATCGTCCAGATCGATACCGCCAACACGGCTGACGGTATCCGGGAAATACTCCTGCATCACGCTGTCGCTGATGCCCAGCGCCTCGAAAATCTTCGAGCCCTGATAGGACTGGATGGTGGAGATACCCATCTTGGAGGCGATCTTGACGATACCGGAAACCACGGCATCGATGTACGCCTTGCTTGCCTGCGAGTAGTCCTTATCCACCAGACCGCGGTTGATCATATCATACAGCGTATCCAGTGCCAGATACGGATTGACTGCGCTTGCACCGAAACCAAGGAGGGTTGCGAAGTGGTGTACTTCGCAAGGCTCTGCGGTTTCCACGATGATGGAAATTGCGGTGTTTTTTCTGGTTCTTACCAGATAGGTTTCCAGTGCTGCAACTGCCAGCAGCGACGGAATTGCAATGTGATCCTTATCCACGCCACGGTCAGTCAAAATCAAAATGGTGGCGCCGTCTGCGTGTGCCTTTTCTGCCTGATGATACAAGGCTTCAATGGCATCATGCAGCGAAACATCCTTGGTATAGAGCATGGAGATATCTGCGGTTTGCAGTCCCTCGATGTTCATACCGCGAATCTTCATCAGATCCAGGTTGGTCAGAATCGGATTGTTGACCTTCAGGACACGGCAGTTCCGCTCCTCTTCTTTCAGGATATTGCCGGCAACGCCCAGATATACTGTGGTATCAGTGATAACAGACTCACGGATGGAGTCGATCGGCGGGTTGGTGACCTGTGCGAACATCTGCTTGAAGTAATCAAACAGCGGCGGATTCTTCTTGGACATTGCAGGAATCGGGGTATCTGTGCCCATTGCTGAGGTCGGCTCTGCGCCGTTCAGCGCCATAGGCACCATAACATGATACAGGGACTCGTAGCCATAGCCAAACGCACGCTGGAGGCGGAGCAGTTCCTTGCCGCTGTACCGGAACGGACGCTTGTTGGGGATTTTCAGTTCCCGCAATTCGAACAGATTGTGATCCAGCCACTCGCCGTAGGGCTGGCGCTTTGCATAATGGTTCTTGATGGTTTCATCGTCGATAAGCTTGCCCTGTACGGTATCCACCAGAAGCATTTTTCCCGGATGCAGACGCTCTTTCTTGATGATGCGCTCTACCGGAATGTCATCCAGTGCGCCGACCTCAGAGGACAGGATCAGGTAGCCGTCATCGGTTACATAGTAACGGGACGGACGCAGACCGTTTCTGTCCAGCACAGCACCCATCACATCGCCATCGGTAAAGATAATGGAGGCCGGGCCGTCCCACGGCTCCATCATAGTTGCGTAATACTGATAGAACGCACGCTTTTCCCGACTCATGGTGGGAATGTGCTGCCACGGCTCCGGAATGGTCATCATCACTGCCAGCGGCAGATCCATTCCGGACATGGTCATAAATTCCAGCGTGTTATCCAGACGTGCCGAGTCAGAACCACGCACATCCAGCATCGGCAGGATGTCTTTCATCCGTGCATCCAGCGTATCGCAGTGCAGGATATTCTCACGGCTCAGCATCTTATCCACGTTGCCGGTGATGGTGTTGATCTCGCCGTTGTGTACCATCATGCGGTTCGGATGCGAACGCTGCCAGCTGGGATTGGTGTTGGTACTGAAACGGGAGTGCACGATACCGATTGCCGAATGGTAATCCGGACTGTTCAGATCGTGGTAGAACAGACGGAGCTGGTTGACCAGGAACATGCCCTTGTACACAATGGTACGGCTGGAACATGATACCACGTAGGTTTCATGGTTACGCTTTTCAAATACCATTCTGGCAATGTACAGCTTCCGGTCGAACTCCAGACCCTTTGCGCAATCCTCCGGCTTTTTGATGAATGCCTGCATAATGTGCGGCATGCTGTCCAGCGCCTTGGTACCCAGAACATCCGGATTTACCGGCACTTCGCGCCAGCCCAGGAACTCCAGATTTTCCTCTTTCAGAACATCCTCGAAGGTCTGCATTGCCTCCTCGTATTTTTCCTTAGTCTGCGGGAAAAAGAACATGCCGATGCCATATTCCCGCTTTCCGCCGATCTTGATGCCGGCTTCTTTCGCCACCTTGGAAAAATAAGTGTGGGAAATTTGCAGCAGGATGCCGACGCCGTCGCCGGTCTTTCCCTCTGCATCCTTACCGGCACGGTGTTCCAGCGTTTCCACAATTCGCAGTGCGCTGTCTACTACTTTCCGGTCGGTCTTACCGCTCATGTTGACAACAGCGCCAATGCCGCAGTTCTCGTGTTCAAAACGTGGATCATACAGACCGTTTTTTGCAAACGGTTCTTGTGTTCTGTAGTTATCCATGGTCATTTCTCCTTTATGATGGATTCCGTCTCCGAGAGCCTGAACCAAAAAAGGCGCTTGTGAAATCAGGATACAAGTATCCCGTTCACAAGCGCCATTGCTTTTCGATGTTTGCCCTCTATATGAGTGCTTTCTTGTTTTTTATTTTACACCATCTGCATCGGTTTGTCAATAGCAAAATCAGATTTTTTCCGAAAAAAATAATCCGATTCGCAATTTTATTTTTTATAAAAAAGATTTTCCGTCAAAATTCTTTTCATTGCTGGGAATACCGTCTTTTTTTAAGTGGCAGGCATAAAAATCCGAAAAAAAGATAGTCGAAGAAACTGTATTTGCGGCAAACTCTCCCGCATTCCTCAGAAAAACGCACTGTTTCCCCTCTCTATTTTCTGAAATCTCAGAATCGCATGCGCATTGCGCCGCAGTTCATACTGCGTATGGATCCAGCTGTTCTGGGTGTGCAGCTGAAGCTGTACCGCAGTGGGCAGGGAGAGCAGGTACTGACGGGAGGAACTGCTGTTTCGTAAAAGCTCCTGTAGATTGGAAAACCGCATTCTGTATCACCTCAAAAATAGTGTATGTCAAATCGGCGAAATCATGCGGACAATTTTCCGATTGACAAATCATTGAAATTCGTGTATACTGGTTTATGGTTAGCCTGTACTAACCATAAAGGAGGAAACAACGATGCTCGACACATTCCGCGGCATTCTCATTCCCTTTCTGGGAACGGTTTTGGGCGCTGCCTGCGTCCTGTTCTTACAGAAAAATCTCAACCGCACTGTCCAGCGAATCCTGACCGGATTTGCTGCCGGTGTGATGACAGCAGCGTCCGTCTGGAGTCTTCTCATTCCGGCGCTGGAACAGGCGCAGGACACCATGGGACGGCTTGCCTTTCTTCCGGCTGCCGGCGGATTTCTTCTGGGAATTTTCTTCCTGCTGCTGTTAGACCGCATGATCCCCCATCTGCACATGAACAGCAGCGAGGCAGAGGGCATCCATACGAAGCTCTCCAAGAGCGCCATGCTGATTCTGGCGGTAACGCTGCACAACATTCCGGAGGGCATGGCGGTGGGCGTGGTATACGCCGGATTTCTCTATGGCAACGTCCAGATCACTGCTGCCGGCGCACTGGCGCTTTCCCTCGGCATCGCCATCCAGAATTTTCCGGAGGGTGCCATCATTTCCATGCCCCTGCGTGCTGCCGGCATGAAGCGCTCCAAGGCGTTTGTCTATGGTGTTCTCTCCGGCATTGTAGAGCCGATCGGTGCCATGCTCACCGTTTTTGCATCCGGTTTCTTTGTCCCCATCATGCCGTATCTGCTCAGCTTTGCAGCGGGCGCAATGATCTATGTGGTAGTGGAAGAGCTGATTCCGGAGATGTCCGAGGGAGCGCACTCCAACACCGGCACCATCGCCTTTGCCATGGGCTTCGTGGCAATGATGACGCTGGACACAGCGCTGGGATAATTTTCACAATGGCAGCTAAAACAAAAGCGGGCAGAACCCAGTGAGTTCCGCCCGCTTTCAAATTCCAATTTAAAAGTTCTAATGCTGAAAACAGCATCGTCAAATCAGCCTGCCAGTTCCTGACCGTCCTTGGTCTTCATCTTTCCAGTCGCAATCAGAATCAGATCCACCAGCCACCAGATGCCCAAACCGCCTCCGGTAAGCAGCTTCAGGATTCCAAGTCCGATGTATCCCAGATAGAAACGGTCTATTCCCAGTTCTCCCAAAAAAATCGAGAGCAGCAGTGCAACCATTTTACTTTTCATCCTAAATTCCTCCTCTTATTTACAAGTTCTAATGCTGAAAACGGCATCGTCAAATCAGCCTGCCAGTTCCTGACCGTCCTTGGTCTTCATCTTTCCAGTCGCAATCAGAATCAGATCCACCAGCCACCAGATGCCCAAACCGCCTCCGGTAAGCAGCTTCAGGATTCCAAGTCCGATGTATCCCAGATAGAAACGGTCTATTCCCAGTTCTCCCAAAAAAATCGAGAGCAGCAGTGCAACCATTTTACTTTTCATCCTAAATTCCTCCTTTTATTCTTCGGTATAATCCAGATTCAGACTTGCATACAGATAAGCGATAATGTCGGTGGCATCCTCTTCGGAAACCTGCTGCATGCTAACAGTGCTGCCGTCCGAATCAGTCAGTTCCAGAACAGAGCCGTCCTCAGCAATATCCCAGCCGAAGCTGTAAACCGGTGCGTAGGAGTCATCGTACAGTGTCAGTGCATCGTAGTCCATACTCCACAGGCAGGACAGATCGTCCAGATTGCCCTCGGTGTCCACGCTGACCATCTCCAGCGATTTGCCGTCCATGCCCATTGCGATAGCGCCGTCATCGTCTACACCAACCCAATAGGTGCCCTGCAGGAACTCCTGTACCTTCGCAGCAGTTGCCATCTGTTCCATTGCAGCTGCGGCATCGTCAAAGCTGTAGGAATCTGCCTGCGTCATAATAACAGTATCGTTGAGAATCATCAGATCGTTCTCAGTGTCGTAAGACCACGGCAGAGAAGCGACCTGATTGGTCAGATCTGCATCCTCAAAAATGTAGATGGTGGGATCGCCGGCAGTAACGCCCCAGTAACCGCTGACCGATGATCCGTCGTTTGCCTCAAATACGATCTCCTCATCGTTAAAGCCGAGTGCATAGCAGTTGTATTCGCTGTCCATACCCAACCAGAGTGTTCCTGCCAGTGCATTTGCATAAGCTGCGGTTTCGTCGTCTGCGGAATCATCGGTATTCTCGTCTTCGTCATCCTCATCCACTTCCGGCTCTTCTTCACTGCTCTCCTCCGCTGCCTCCGTGGCAGCAGCGGAAGAAGCCTCCTTGGAAGACTCCTCATCAGAACCACATCCGGTTGCAACAGCAGTCAGCATTGCCAGCGCAGCGGTCAGTGCAAGAATTTTTTTCATCATATCTCCAACTCCTCCTGAATTCTTTGCTGCCTTTGGATGCTCTTCCAAATTGCAGCATCTTGTCATGGCTGCTTAAAGTATTGCGTCATAAGGCGTCACACAATCTTCAAGTGATATTGCTATTATAACAATTTTCGTACAGCTGTGCAATACTTTTTTCGCAAAGCGCATATTTTTTTCACGAAAAGCAAAAAAAGACTCGATTTTTCAAGAAATATGTGGTATACTATAAGAAAGGCATTCCAGAGAACAAGGAGGTATCATTCCCTATGACGTTTGCCATCGTAGACGATTCTGCCGACGATCGGGAGGCATTGAAAAAGCAACTGCTCCCCTACCTCACACAAAACCATTTTTCCGCAGAGATCACGGAATTTGAAAATGCAGAGGAATTTCTTCTCGCTGCCAGTCAAAAGACCTTCTCTGTCGTATTTTTAGACATCTACATGAAAGAAAAAACCGGCATGGATGTGGCGCAGGAGTTATTCAACAGCGGCTGCAACTCCAAGCTGATCTTTCTCTCCAGCAGCACCGACTTCTTCCGGCAGAGTTACGCTGTCCATGCGGTGTACTATCTGGTAAAGCCCATTGTCCCTGAGGAATTCAGGCTTGCCATGCAGTTTCTAAAGCTTCGGCCGGAATATGATGTGCCGTTTCTGGAGATCGTTCACAACAACGTCTCCCGCACCATTCCCACAGAACAGATTCTGTACCTGGAAGTACAGAACCACACCACGACCATTTACACGCTGGAGGAAACCATTCACCTCTCCGTCCCTTTTCGGGAGCTGGCGGAAAAACTGGAACAGGACGAACGGTTTCTCCGCTGCATCCGTGGTATTCTCGTGAATATGCAGCACATACGGGGTATGGGGAAAAATGTATTCTACCTGCCAAATGATATTCAGGTTCCCGTGAACATCCGGCACCAAAAGCAAATCGGTGACACATGGAGAGCCTATCTCTATTCCCACATGGAGGATTGAGCTATGACAAATATTCCAAAGCGCTGTCTTTCGCTTCTGACGGCAGCAGGACTATGCCTATGCCTGCTCCCCGGCGGAACAGCATTTGCAGAACCCGCAAAGACTGAAATCGACCACATTGCTTCATATGATGCATTTTTCAGCGGTCAGATGATCGCCGTAGACGATGAGGAAGAATACGAGAACGTCCAGTACATGATGACGGACAGTATATCCTATCTGACAGGTTACAACGATAATGGCGCAGAAGCTATACTGGACGCCTACCTCATCGACTGGTCCAACATCGATATTCATACCGCAGGCACTTATTTTGTCACGGTCTTTCTGCGCATTGATGCTGCGGAGGAAGACAAATTCACGCTTTCGCCAGAACTGGAGCAAATCCAGCTTCCCATTTGCATCAGCGATCCGGACGATTTTGAACTATTTCTCGCCAGAACCATTTCGGATCAGCACATCGTCTATTTCCTGCAAAATGCGGAAGCAGAATCCACGCAGATCTACGCCTATTTCAGTCCCGCTGCCTGCGATTACACGGCGCTCCAAAACTGTTCATGGACGGTCTGCGATGAGAACACAGCTCTCTGCATGAACGAGGGATTTTCCATTCTGCGCAGCGCACTTCCCGTGGGACAATACGCCTACTTCTACATCCAAACCGCAGATCGCACCTCACAAATTCTCGAAATTTACGAAGACGGCAACGTAACCGTTTCCAAGGAGATTCGTGGCGACCGTGACGGCAGCGACACCAACCTCAGCTCCAATCCGATTCTGACACAGCCGGCACCGGCCATCCCCTCTGCAGAGCAGACGACAGTCACCGCAGTGGTCACCAATCCCCGCAACAATGCACCTGCACCGCCAGATGACATGGCAT
>NZ_FR898045.1:32437-46813 GCF_000437175.1 Ruminococcus sp. CAG:330
AACAGAAACCACAAATCAGACGAAACAGCACAGTACCACTACAACCACGGCAACAACATCTGCAACTGTCGCAGCAACGACTTCCGGCGCACCGCAAATGGAGTACTCTGACAGCAACATGGACATTCTGTCCGGCTACCGCATTCACGAAATGATGAAGCAGAGCGGAGGTTCTGCGACATTCTCCAAAAACGGCATCACACTCTCCATTCCGGAAAACGCCATCTCGTTTCAGGATACAGACATGGTGACAGTCACCCTTTCCGCCGAAAGCGAGAGCACCTATGTGGTGGATATTCTCGTCAATGGAGAGCGTGCTGTTCCACAGAAGTCATTTACGCTTTGGTTTCCAAAAAATCTGTTCCAAAGCACAGAATCGCCTGTGGTGAAATGCGACGGCGTGAAACAGCTTATGGAATACGACAGACAGAGCAGCGCCTACTACATCCGAACCACCAATCTGGGAACATTCCGGATCGTGGGAGATGCAGCAACACAAGAAAAACAGCATGCACTTCTCTGGCTCATTCCGGCTGGCATTATTCTAGTGGCTGGAAGTGCTATACTCCTCACAGTGCTCGTGCTCCGCCGGAAAAAAGCAAAACGCCCATGAGCCGTACCAAGAAACTCCGGCTCCGTGTTTATCTCGGCATGCTCCTCGCTGCACTCATCGCCTCGCTGTTTTTCTGCACACTGTACCACTACAATAACAAGTACAGCCAGCGCACCACACAGGCAATCAACGGGCTTCTGATTCTCTCGGAGGAGGATTTGAGCGAAAATCCCTACCGCTATCTCTGGAACGACTGGATGTATTATCCCGGCGTCCTGCTCACACCGGAGGATTTCTCCATGGGTTCGCCGAATCGTTACATGATCTATACCGACATCGACTCCTCCAACCGTCTGTCCGTCAGCAACCAAAGGAAACAGGCTCGGTACGGCTCCGGCACCTACGCCATGCGGATTCAGCTGCCGGATACAGAAAAGAGCTACGCCATCGACATGCCGGAAGTGTTCTCCGCCTATCGCATGTACATCAACGGCAGATTGGTGCTCTCCATGGGAAATCCAAATCCGAATGCATATCGTGGAGCGACTGGAAAACGTCTGGTCACCTTTGTGCCGGATGACGACGGCTCTGTGGATATTCTCATTGCCGTCAGCAACTACACCTACTTTTACAGCGGCATTACCTATCCGCCGGCATTCGGCACACCGGCAGCGCTGAATTATCTCCGCTTTTTCTGTCAGGGACTTCGCCTGTGCGGTATCATACTCCTTCTGGTTATGGCACTCGTCTGCCTCTATTTTTTCCGGAAACTGCACCTCACCAACGCCGGGTGGTTTGCCCTGCTCTGTCTTTGTATGATCGGGTGGATGATCTATCCGCTTTTGCATATCCTCAAGATTCTCCCCATTTTCCCGACCTACTGGCTGGAGATCCTATTTTTCTACCTCACCCTGTTTCTGCTGGTATTTCTCTACAACCGTATCTGCGGGATTCCCAAATGGATTGCCGCTTGCAGCAATGGATTTGCCGGCGGCTTCTGCATCGGCATCTCCCTCTTCTACCTGCTCTCTCCGAAATTGCCGGACATTGCCATTGAATGGGCATCCGTCTTTATCGCCGGCGACAAACTGCTGCTCTCCGGCTATCTTCTGATCTCTTCATTTCTCATGGTGCGCCGCCGGACTGATCTGCACCTGCTCCTGTACGGCTCCACCTTTTTCGCCTGCGCCTGCATCTGGGATCGGATTTTTCCCAAGTATGACCCTATCTTTGGCGGATGGTTCTTGGAGTGGGTGTGCATTTTTCTGGTGTGCAGCGTGGGCATCTCTGTCTGGCACTTTCTCACAGAGGGCTACCGGCAGGGGCTTCTACTGGAACAGCAATACCGTGTCACGGAAAAACAGCTTGCCATGCAGACCAACTACACCCAGCAGCTCAACGAACAAGTGGAGATTCGTCGGCGGTTTGTCCACGACTTCCGCCATCATCTCCGCACCATTCACGCCATGGCGGAGCAGACCGAGGACAAGGCAATCCTGCAATATCTGGACTCCATTGAAGCATATATAACGCCGAGTTCTGCAGCCTCTCCCACACACAGCAGCCGTCCGGCAGTTGATGCGCTTCTCGCTTACTATGAAACGCTGACCAGGACCAGGCAGATCACCCTGACGCTTCGGTTCGCATTGCCGGATAAAATTCCGCTCTCCGATGTGGAACTGTGTACCATTCTGGGAAATCTGCTGGAAAATGCTGTGGAGGCATGCGAACGCCTGCCGAAACCGGAGGAGCGCATCATCTCCGTTAAGACCTCTGTCACACCTTTGCTCTGGTGCATGACCGTGGAAAACACATTTGACGGCGTTCTGCAGGAACAGGAACAGAAACACTTCCGCACCCGAAAATCCGATGCAGCATATCATGGTATTGGGCTTTCCTCTGTGGAACACACTGTCAAACAACACGGCGGAACGCTGGATATCTACCACATGGAGAAAACATTTCGTGCAGGCGTGACCATTCCACGCACCAAATAGCGCAAAAATGCTGCCGTACCGGTTCTGGTACAGCAGCATTTTTTACCAACATACGCTCAAACGATTCGATATCTTTTACTCTACATTTTTCAAAGCATCCGCCATCGGAATCTTTTTCACCTTTCTGGTTTGCAGGAACGCAATGCACAGATAGGAAAGCACACCGATAATCGCCATCTTCACATAAGTAGGTGCGCCCACATAGTACGGCAGGTAACCCGCGTACTCCCGGAAGAAGTACTGGAAGATATACTTCATGGAGACGTTGACAATGGGAATCGTTACCAGCATGGAGAAAATAACCACAATTGCCGTCGGCATGATATAGATGCGGTTGATCTCCCGATTCTGATATCCCAGAATCTTCGCCATAGAAATCGACTGTGCGTTCTTCTCAACGATGATCTTCGACAGCAGATATACGATCAGCAGGAACATCAGGATGCCAAATGCCAGGAAGATGGACATCATATCGCCCATAGAGAGCTTCAGCTGACGAGAGGTTTTCGTCAGGTCATCCACAGTCACTTCCGTAGCGATGTAGTTGTCATCAATGTCCGTGATCTCGCTATCGGAAAAATAGCCGTTGAAATAGTCGGCATCCTTATCGAACGTCTCACAGAACTGCTTCCGTTCCATAAAGACGCAGACTGCTGCGGGATAGTCATAGATGCCGTCCACCTGAAATTCGTATTCCTTTGCGCCAAACTGTTCTTTCATCTGAATGGTATCACCCTTGTGCAGGCCGTACTTATTGGCATAAGCATTGGAGAGAAACACACCATCGCTATCCTTGGAGAACCGGATTTTGACATAGGCACTGTCGTCCGAGATGCCGTAGACTGTGGCATCCTCTGTCTTGATCTTTTTGTCCTCGGTTTTCAATGCCGTTGCAGCGTATTTTTCTGCGCTATTCTCTGCGGTTTCCGCCGGAGATTTCAGCAGATACTGATGAGATGCCAGAAGATCGGTGGTGATCATATCCTGATAGTGATCCAGCATCGGCGCAAACAGCAGACCGAACATCAAAATTGCATTGGCAAAGAAAACACCCACAAAAATCGTCACATAGTTGGGAATGTTCTGGAAAATCACACGCAGCTGGAACCGGTGCATGATACCGATTTTGCTGTTCAGGCGAAACGCTTTCTTCTTAGTGCGACGACTCAGGTCACGGCGAATGAACTTCAGCGGAGGGAGACTCAGCTTCCGATTCAGCATGACAAAGTTGATGACCAGCATAATCAGAAGCGGAATGACAGTTGTCTTCAAAAATGCATCGGCATTCCAAAGAGTCTTGTAAGTGGGCAGGCTATAGCTGCCGTAGTAGGCGTTTGCTGCAAAATTTTTCAGCGCCGTATAACCAAGAATGTTTCCGACAATCGCCGCAGCCAGCACCACCAGCATCGGCATGGTCATATAGTGCAGCACCAGCTCGCTCTTCTTATATCCCGTTGCCCGCAGTGTTCCGATGACGTTGGCTTCCTTGGCGATGGTATTTCCCGTAGTGATGGCGAATACAAATGCGATGATGACTACCACAATATACAGAAAAATATTGATGAATGTCTTATCGCCCTTGATGTCATCGCCGGTGAAAATAATCGCCTGATTGGTGTACTCCGGAATGTATCCGGTGACGGCGTTGCCGTGCATGGCGGTTTCCTCGCCCAGTGTTTTCAGGAACTCCTCGGAGAGCTCCTTTGCCTCTGCATCATCTTCCGGACGGTCTTGGTATCTCCACGAATAATTGTAGTGGAGATGGGTTTCTCCCAGATCCTCGAAGCAGTCCGGCGTTACCACAGCCACACCAAACTTCATCGCATCGAACATCATATCAGAAGGATTGGAGAAGAGGGCACTGTAATCGGAGAGAGCGACCAGTCCGCAAATTTCGTATTCCTTGCCACCCAGCGTCAGCGTATCGCCGACCGCAAGGTCATTGTTGTCCGCATACATACGGTCGATGGCGATCTCATTCTCTGCTGCGGGGAACTCGCCGTCCATCAGGCATTCGAGATCGATCTTCTCCCGCTTCTGAAAAATACGCAGGGTACTGTCAACCTCTTTGGTTTCCTCTTCTACGTAAAAATTCTCGTAGATCTTTCGGGTATCGGTTTCCAGCGCAGACAGCAAATCGTCATCTGCCTCAGCTGCAAGCTGAAAGTTGCCGTCCTCAATGCTGTACTCTTCAAAGCTCTTGTCATATGCCGTCGCCATACTGCTTCCAGCCACATTCCAGCCGGAAACAATGGAGATCGTTCCAACAATAAACAGAAAGATGACCAGGTATTTTCCAAGCTCTCCCTTCAATTCCCGTGGGAGTCGTTTGATCAGCGGATTTCTCATTGCTTTTTCGCCTCCTTACCATTCCAGTTCTTCCACAGAAAGCTTGTGTTCGTTGCAATAGTTTCTCCGAATCTTTCCGTCGTGGAGCTGAATGACACGGTCTGCCATGTCTTTCAGGGCGTCGTTATGAGTAACCATCACAACGGTGCTGCCGTACTGCTGATTCAGGTCGCTGATGAGCTTCAGGATTTCCTTGGAGGTGTCGTAGTCCAGCGCACCGGTCGGCTCGTCGCAGAGCAGAATGTCCGGATTCTTGATGATAGCACGCCCGATTGCCGTCCGCTGCTGCTGCCCGCCGGAGAGCTGGTTGGGCAGCTTGTGGCGGTGCTCATAGAGTCCCAGACTCTTCAGCAGCGAATCCACATCCAACGGGTTATCGCTGAGGTATGCGCCCACTTCGATGTTTTCCTTGATGTTCAGGTTGGGAATCAGATTGTACATCTGGAAGATATACCCCAAGTGCTTCCGGCGATAGAGCGTCAGTGCCTTCTCGTTCATATCCGCCGTCCGCTCTCCGTTGATGGAGATGTAGCCGCTGTCCGGATTGTCAATGCCGCCAATGATATTGAGAAGCGTGGATTTTCCGGAGCCGGACGGCCCCAGCAGAACGCAGATCTCACCCTTTTCGATTTGCGCATCGATCCCCTTTAGCACATCCACACGGCTTTCGCCCTCTCCAAAATGTTTTTTGATTCCGCTGATTTCCAAAAACATAGGTAATCCCATCCTTTTCCTGATAAAATAAACGATGCTTTTCCGCATCTTATGTTAGCGTAAGCTAACTATAATACAAATAAAATGGGGCAATCCGCCCCACCGGTCACAGATTTTGACACTCGTTCTCCTCCGCCGGAATCAGAATCATCTCCATCCAGCCTTTCACGAGATAATCCATGATCTTCTGCATCTGATACAGCGCCCGTTCTTCGCTCGGCTCATGGGTCAGCAGATGAATGAACGCATCGATGTTCATGTGCGTCAGCCAGTGCATCATGTAATCATTCACACACATTCCCGGCATGTTCCGTGCCATTCCCTCTGCCATTACCCGATAATTCTGTTCCATCAAATCGACCAGCCGGTCAATGCAGTCCTCAAAGTACGTGCCCTGCGACTTCGTCAGCAGCAGCAAAAATGCTTCACGATTGGCATAGAGATGGTGAATCAGCATGTGCACCAGCGCCTCGTGATCTCCATCCGCCTGCGCATAGGCATTGGGTCTTGCCAAAAGCTGAACATCCTCCGCAAAATGCTCCTGCACCATTTTCAGAAGCTGCGAATACGGCTCCTGCACAATGGACTGAAACAAGTCCGCCTTGTCCTGAAAGAAAAAATACAGTGCCCCGGTTGTCACGCCGGCATTGGCGCAGATTTTCCGAAGGGACGCTTTCATATAGCCGTCCTTCGCAAATTCCTTTCGTGCACTCTCCAAGAGCTTTTCCTTGGTCTCACGATCTGATGCCATGAAAATCACCGCCTTTCACATAACCATGTTACGTAACAGTGTTATTTTATCACATTCCAACGCATCTGTCAATTGCTTTTCTCAAAATTGTTAGTTTTACCAAAATGCGCCTTTGTTTTCAGAAAAAAGCACCGCACAAGGAACAAATCCTCGTGCAGTGCTTTTTGAACAAAATCAGTAGTTACGTTTCTTTTTCCTGTTTCTCTTCTTTTTTCATCAGCGGTGTCATGCTCTTTGCACAAATCAGCATGGTAGATGCGTTGTGCAGAAATGCCGATGCAGACGGCGACAAGATGCCGAACAGACCAGAAAGCAGAAGTGCTGAATTGAATCCAATGATAAAGCGATAATTGCGGTGAATCCGTGTCATCAGCTTTTCGCTGAGAGCACGCAGGGTTGCAAGCTCGGTCAGATCCGCACCACGCAATGTGATATCCGCAGCCTCTCTGGCGATATCAGACGCATCGCTCATGGCAATGGAAACATTGGCTGCTGCCAGTGCCGGCGCATCGTTGATGCCATCGCCGACCATGATAACACGCTTGCCCTCTTTTTTCATCTGCTCCACATAGAAGTGCTTGTCCTCCGGCAGCACCTGCGCACGATACTGCGTGATTCCCAGCTTTTCTGCGGTCAGGCGGGCAGCCTTTTCGCTGTCCCCTGTGAGCATCACAATGTTATCAATACCAGCCGCTTTCAAACGTGCAACCGCCTGCTGTGCCTCTGCACGCGGCGGATCAGAAATACACAGTGCACCCGCCAGTTTTCCGCCGATTGCCAGATAGATCACAGAGCAAGCACCGGATTTCTCGCTGATCTCTGCCAGCTGTTCCTCCGAAATTTCCACGCCCTCGTCCTCAGAAACAAAGTGACAGCTTCCGATGATTGCACGCTTCCCGTGAAGGAGCGTTACGATTCCGTGTGCCACAATATACTGCACCTCAGCATGCTCCTCAGCGTGATAGAGATTCTTATCTGCTGCACCCTTGACAATGGCACGAGCCACGCTATGCGGAAAGTGTTCTTCCAGACAAGCGGCGATTTTCAGTACTTCGTCCTCGCTGTAGTCCCCGAACGCAATGACACGCTCCAGAACCGGCTGCGCATTGGTCAGTGTTCCGGTCTTATCAAAGACGATGGTATCTGCCAGTGCGAACTCCTCCAGATACTTTCCACCCTTGACTGTGATGTCGCTGTCCGCTGCTTCACGAATGGCAGAGATCACAGAGATCGGCGTAGAAAGCTTGATGGCGCAGGAGTAGTCCACCATCAAAATGGACACTGCCTTGGTGATATTGCGGGTCAGCAAAAGCGTCAGCCCAAAACCGAGAAAGCTGAACGGAACGATGCTGTCCGCCAGACGCTCCGCCTTGCTCTGAACGCCTGCTTTGAGATTCTCCGAGTGGTCGATGAGTTCGATGATCTTTTGCAGCTTAGTATCGCTGCTCATAGCTCTGACACGAACTACAACCGTTCCCTCATCTACCACTGTCCCGGCAAAAACAGAGGTTCCGGCGGATTTCATCACACTCAGCGGCTCTCCGGTCATGGAGGACTCGTTGATGGTTGCCTCGCCCTCTGTGATCTCACCGTCTACCGGAATGATGCTGCCTGTCCGAACCCGAATGCAGTCGCCGATCTTCAGTTGATCCATAGGGATCAGAACCTCCGTTCCATCTGCCACAAGCCATACCTTGTCCGTCTTTACGGCAAGGCTATCGGTCAGTGCGGCTCTGGTGCGTGCACGGGTATAGTCCTCCAGCAGCGAAGAGATAGATAACATGAACATGATCGTTCCTGCGGTGCGATAGTTTTTTTGCAGCAAGCACGCTGCCACAGAAGTGCCGTCCAGCACGTCTACGTTCAGGTGTCCGCTTCCAAGGGTTTTCACTGCACGCCAGATATAGCGCAATCCCTTTACTGCAACCAAAAAATTGCCGATGGGCGCCGGCAGCAGCGCATTATATGCAACACGCTTCAATACTAGCTTTGCCAGATTGCCCTTAAATTCCGCATCGATCTCTGCCAGTCCGGTTTCTGCTGCAACGGGGGTCAACGTGGACGGACGCAGTGCACGAACAGCACGAATCACATCGTTTCGACAGCCGGATTTGTAGTATACCAGAATGCCGCCGTTGGCTGCGTGCACCTCTGCGCTCTTGACAAAGCTATGCTGCAAAACGGCATTTTGTACCGCTGCCTCCAGCTCTTTTTCAAAGGCATAGGCACCGCACCGAAAGCGGATTCTGCCCGGCTTATCATATACAATTTTGAAATTCATTACTGAGTCACTTCTTCATCAGATCCTGCAGCAGCATCAATGCCCGCTTCTGCTCTTGCATCGCAGCAGATGTCAGATGCCTCGTCCTTCATGTTCTGGAAAGATGCCTTTGCATCGCTCTGGAGCTTCATGCCCTTTGCCAGTCCGCTTACTGCAACCTGGCGTGCAGTCTTCGAAGTAACAATCTTCTTGCCAACGATCAGTGCAGCAGCACCGCCAACAGCCCACCACAATTTTTCATTCTTAAAACAACTCCACATATGAAACAGCTCCTTTTCTGTTAAAAAACTGTTGGTACAATGTAATATCCCAACAAGTTCATTATACCCCAAATCATCCCATGTGTCAACCAAAAAGCCAAAAAAATTACATTTTGCAAAAATGCGAAAAAAGTACTTGACAAATGCAAAATAGTATGGTACAATAGATTTGAAAGTTAGTAACAACTAACCTGCAAAAGGAAAGTGCACTCCAAATTTTTTCGCAATTTCCAGCACTTTTTCCTTTTTTTCTTTCTGTTTTGGTTAGAAATATCTAACTTTCAGATCTGTGTGCAAATGATGCAGTATCACAAGGAGGGATTCGATGTCAGCTTCTGAATGTGCACGATTTGAGCAAAAGCTCGCATTTTTCGCTGCACCCTCCCTTCTGGGAATTAAGTGTGCCAGCCTGCTCTCACTCCGAAAAGCCGAATTCCAGCTCTCTGAACACATCGAAATTTTTAACACGAGAGCACAGGTCAAAGGACTGCGGTTAAAAGTGCTGTGCGAGTGTAAAAACCGGTATCTTGTCCTGATCTATCAGGAAGCCGCCCTGCGCCGCCAGCTGGCAAAGCCGACGGTACAGGCAATTTTACGGCGATACGGCTATGCCGCAGAAATGACGCTGGAATCGCTGCTGGAGCGCCTGTCGGGACGCATTCGGCAGTGTGCGCAGTTTCCCCACGAAATCGGACTGTTTCTGGACTATCCCACGGAGGACGTTCAGGGATTTATTGAAAATCAGGGGGAAAACTATGTGCTGTGCGGATACTGGAAGGTATATGGCAATGCCGAGAAAGCAAAGCACACGTTCGAAAGCTATGATAAGTGCAGAAAATTTCTGTGCAATAAATTAAATCAGGGCTATGATATCTATCAGGCGCTGAAAATTTCTTGAGGAGGAAAATTAACATGAAAACAGCAGTAATTTATTGGAGCGGTACAGGCAACACCGAGCAGATGGCAGTCGCAGTTGCTGAGGGCGCAGGTGCAGAACTGATTCGTGTCTCCGATTTCAGCGGCGACATTGCCGAATACGACAGACTGGCATTCGGATGCTCCGCAATGGGCGACGAGGTGCTGGAAGAAGAGGAATTCGAACCGTTCTTCGCAGCAATCGAGGGCGCACTGAGGGGCAAGAATATTGCACTGTTTGGCTCGTACGGCTGGGGCGACGGCGAGTGGATGCGCAACTGGGAGGACAGAGTCAAGGAAGACGGCGCTGTTCTGGTTGGCGGTGAAGGTCTGATTGCCAACGAAGCCCCCTCCGATGAAGATCTGGAAAAGTGCAGAGAACTGGGCAAGGCTCTGGTTCAGTAATTGTGTTTCACAGCTGAAATTCGCATTCCCTTTTCATATCATATCGCAAAAGGCTGCCGCACCGAGCTTGGTGCAGCAGCCTTTTATTTTATTGCGCTTGTATCAAATACAGCAATCCCTTACAGGAAAATATACTTCAGAATAAACAGAACTGTCAGGATGTACATCAGCGGCTTTACTTCCTTTCCTCTTCCGCAGATCAGGTGCAGCAGGGTGTAGGAGATCACACCGATGGAGATACCCTCCGAGAT
Organism: Ruminococcus sp. CAG:330; assembly: GCF_000437175.1. Lineage (NCBI taxonomy): Bacteria > Bacillati > Bacillota > Clostridia > Eubacteriales > Oscillospiraceae > Ruminococcus > Ruminococcus sp. CAG:330. The sequence goes on from NZ_FR898045.1 coordinate 42,914, forward strand.
GCTGTAGAACAGCGGCATTGCCAGAATGCACAGGTACGCAGGAATTGCCTTGACATAGTCCTTTTCGCTGAACTTGATCTCGGTGATGGTGGTGAACATCAGGAAGCCGACAATGACCAGCGCCGGAGCCGTTGCGAAAGACGGAATGGCGATGAAAATCGGCGCAAACAGCATGGATACAAGAAAGAGCACAGCGGTTACCACAGCGGTCAGACCGGTTCTTCCACCAACAGCAACACCGGCGGAGGATTCCACAAATGTGGTGGTGGTAGAAGTACCCAGAATTGCACCTGCCGAAGTGGCAATGGAGTCCGCCAGCAGCGCCGGCTTGATCTTGGCAAGTTTGCCATCCTTATCCAGCATGTCGGCCTTGGTGCAGACACCGACCAGCGTTCCAAGAGTATCAAAGATATCGACGAACAGGAACGAGAAAATGACAACGATAAAGTTTACAATGCTGATGCCATCAAAGTCCACACGGAAGCACTGTCCGAATGTCTCCCCCAGCTTGGAAAAGTCCGTCATGGCAAATGTCGGGATCAGGCTATTATAACCGGCTTCCGCATCCACCTGATACAGCCCCGTCAGCTGGCAGAGGATACCCAGAATCCATGTGCCAAGAATGCCGATGAGAATCGAGCCTTTGACATGCTTGAGATAGAGCACAGCGGTCAGAAAAATACCGATGATGGCGAGCAGTGCACAGATTCCGGAGGTGCGGAAGTGATCGGTAAAGGAAACCAGCGAAACCAGCGTGGAATCGTTGTTGACTACAACGCCTGCATTTTGCAGACCGATAAAGGCGATATACACACCGATGCCCACGGACACCGCCTGCTTCAGCGAGATCGGGATGACATTGAACAGCGCCTCCCGCACATTGGTCAGTGAGAGCACAAGGAAAATCACGCCCTCTACTAAAACTGCCAGCAGTGCCACCTGCCAGGGGTAACCCATATTTCCAACAACCGTATAGGCAAAGAATGCGTTCAGACCCATGCCGGCAGACAGGGCAAACGGCAGATTTGCCATCATACCCATGCACATGGTGCCAAGGAACGATGCCAGACAGGTCGCAAGCAGCACCGCTGTGGGATCCATGCCGGCTGCACTCAAAATGTTGGGGTTGACTGCCAGAATATACGCCATGGTCATAAATGTGGTCACACCGGCGATACACTCGGTTTTGACTGTGGTGTGATTCTCCGTCAGATGAAAGACTTTGTTCAGCATCACGCATTCGCCTCCTCATCATACTCTGCAATGTACGGCAGATTCCGATAGATTTCTGCGCAGTCCAGTCCATAGCCAATGACAAAGACATCCGGAATGGTGAACAGGGAGATATCCGCCTTCAGATCGACCAGACGGCGATCCGGCTTATCCAACAGCGTGATTACCTTGAGGGAAAGCGGATTTCTCGCTTGCAGCAGTTTGACTACATCATTCAGTGTACGGCCGGTATCAATGATATCCTCTGCAATGATAACGTGGTAGTTGCAGATGTCCTGCGCCAAATCCATTGTGATCTTGACGATACCGGAAGAGGTGGTTCCATTGTAATAGCTCTTGGCGCACATGAATGCGGTTTCACAGGGAATCCGGATGGCACGGCACAAGTCTGCCATAAACACAAATGCCCCGTTCAAAATGCTCACCAGGAGCAGGGGCTTTCCCTCATACTCCTTGGTGATCTGTGCACCAACCGCTTGAATTTTCTCCTGAATCTCCGTCTGCGGAATCAGGACACGCTTAATTCCCTTTTCAAATTCTTGTTTGGTCATGTTCTATTCTTCTCCTTCTTTCAACACTTTTTCCGACTTTTGAACGTCGCCTGCCGTCACCTCCATGTTTTTCGGAAGCACCAGATTCAGCAGAATCGACACCAAAAATACTACAGCAACACAATTCTGTGCGAACACATTCTGCACCATTTTCGGGAAAATCTGGAACAGATCTGCAACTTGTGTGAAGCCCAGACCAATGCTCAGGGAGAGCGCTGCAATGGTAATGTTCCGCTGTGTGAAGCCGCACTTGCTTATCATCTGCAAGCCGCTGACCACGATGGTTCCAAACATCATAATGGTACAGCCGCCAAGCACCGCATCCGGCAGTGTGGCAAGCAGTGCGCCGAAAAACGGAAAGATTCCGGCGAGCAGCATGATGACTGCACCCGTTGCAATGGTAAAGCGGTTCACAACCTTGGTCATTGCCACCAGTCCCACGTTTTGACTAAACGAAGTGATGGGCAGACAGCCGAAGAGCGAGGAGATGGAGCTGACAAATCCATCGCAGGCAATGGAACCGGAAGTCTCCTGCTGCGTTGCCTCCCGATCCAGTCCAGACGCTGCAAGCGCAGAGGTGTCGCCAATGGTCTCCGTGGCAGAAACCAAGAAAATCAGCACCACTGAGACAATGGCATCCAAATGGAATTCCATGGAAAACGGAATCAGATGCGGTACGGAAATGATCGAGGTGTCTTTCAATGCGGAGAAATCCACAACCCCCAGCACCAGCGCCAGCAAATAGCCCACAACCAATCCGAACAGCACAGAGAGCTGCTTCAAATAACCTTTGGCGAAAATGTGGAACAAAATACAGCACAGAAGTGTCACGCTTCCGAAAATCCAGTTTTCTACAGAGCCGAAGTTTTCGCTTCCGCTTCCTCCGCCAAAGGAATTGGCACCAACAGTCAGCAGCGAGAAGCCAATGGCAGTAACCACGCTTGCCGACACAATCGGAGCAATGATTTTCAGCCAGAACTTCGCAAAAAGTCCCAGGATTCCCTCCACAATTCCACCAATCAGAACAGCGCCCATAATTGCACCATAGCCATACTGCGTTCCGACAACGCACAGAACGGAAACAAAGGTAAAGCTAATGCCCATGACAATCGGCAAGCCGGAACCAATCTTATGGAAAATGGGAAACAGCTGCACCAGCGTTCCGATACCAGCGATGAGCATGGCGCTTTGAATCAGCGTGGCAAGTTCCTTGTCCGCCAGACTGCATGCACCGCCGACAATTAAAATCGGCGCAATATTCGCCACGAACATCGCCAGAATATGCTGCAAACCAAAGGGAATCGCCTTATAAATCGGAACTGTCCCGTTCAACTGATAGATATTTTCAATGGAACAATTTTTTTCCTGATTTCGATGTAATTTCATACCGCTGCAACTGACCTCCCCACATTAAGCTTCCCGAAAAACAATTTTTCCGGTAGCAGCATCCATACCGTCCACAATCGCCAGCGACTCCAGCTGATACCCCAGATTCCGGATAATTCTTCCGCCCTGCTGAAATCCCTTTTCAATGGCAATGCCAATGCCCTCCACCGTTGCACCGGCCTGCTGAACGATGGAAATCAAGCCCTGAAGCGCACAGCCATTTGCCAGAAAATCGTCGATAATCAGCACATGATCCTCCGGATGCAGGAACTTCTTAGAGACAATCACCTGATTTTTACACTTATGTGTGAAAGATTCCACCTCAGCCAAATACACATCGCCGTCAATATTGACGCTTTTGGATTTCTTGGCAAACACTACCGGCACGCCAAAGCATGCCGCCACAATACAGGCAATTCCGATACCAGATGCCTCAATGGTGAGAATTTTGTTGATGGGTTTCTCTGCAAATCTTCGCTGGAATTCCTTACCCATCTGCTGGAACAAGGTGACATCCATCTGATGATTGAGAAAGCTGTCTACTTTCAGGATGTTTCCCTCTTTCACAATGCCGTCTTTCACAATCCGTTCTTCTAAGAAGTTCATTTTGTCTTTTCCTTTCCGCTGTACCAAAGATTTTTTGTTTTCAGGCACATATGTATTTATCGTATTATATCATGCTTTTCGACATAGTTGTGAGTTGACAAGGGAAACGTAAAAAGGTTGAAAA